>NZ_JBNHFG010000018.1:0-57611 GCF_059090025.1 Arthrobacter sp. Y3224198 | reverse complement strand
ACGGGTTCCGCTGCCGGTTCCGGCACGGCGGTCACGGGGTGACCCCGCCGGCCATCGCGGACGCGTCGAGGGCTGCTCCGGCCGGCCCCGGTTCGGCCGCACCCGATGGGGGCAGCGGCGCGAGAAGGGCGGTTTCGCCGGCCTGCCAGGCGGCGAGCTGGTCTGCACCCAGCAGCGCATCAATGGCCAGGACCGTCGCGGCGCCGAACACGATGTCCTCGAGCAGTGCGGGCTCCGCTTCGGCCAGGCCGCCGGCCAGGTCACGTGCCGCGATCTGTTCGTGCACGGCGTCGGCCTCCACATGTTCGTCGAAGTAGTACGTGACGTCGTCGGCGAAGCCGTGCCGGCGGAAACCCCGCGCGTAGAACGAATTGGGGATCGAGGAGGTCATCTCGAAGGCGGCAAGGTGTCCTGCGATGGCTCCGCGGAGCCGGCGGTTGAGGCCGAAGAGGGACATCGCATTGGAGGAGGCCAGCGTCAGGGCAGGCACCAGGTCAATGTAGTGCCCGTAGCCGGAGTCCAGGCCCAGCCCCTCCATGGTGGTGGCGAACAGCTGGGAGTGCATCCGCTCGGCCCGGCCGCCGCCGTACTCATCGGCCTGGATTTCCACGAGCGCCGCCTTGGCCCGGCCCACCGGAAGCCGCGGGATGGCCCAGCTGTGCGGGTCCGCCTCCTTGAGCTGGTAGATCGAGCGCAGGACCAGGAATTCACGCAGTTGTTCCACGCTTGCCTTGCTGGCAACAAACCGGGAAACGCTGGGACCGTCGTCGTCGGCGGCAAGTGCGAAAAGGGTCGCGGCAACGTCCTCGCTGTTTGCTGCCGGCAGTTCCGGAAGGTGGACGGTGCGGCGGAGGACGGCCTCGAAGGCTGTCTCCAGCCGGGTGCGTACCCGGATCAGTTCCGGATCCCATTCGGCGGCGTCTTCTACGCCATCCAGTCCTGAGTAGTGGAGTTCATACAGGCAGAACAGGGCCAGCTGCAGGTCTTCATCGCGCAGCAGGTCCACGGTGTCCGCAAGCGCTTCGTCCACCTGGAGCTGCAGGGACCCGTAGCCGGCGGCAGTACGGCGGCCGCTGCGGAGCATATCGACCAGGGTGGCGCTGACGCGCCCTCTTGGGGCGGGAATCTTCATTGCTTTCCTTACCTCTGACGGCGCGTTTCCGGCGGTTCCAGCGGAAGTCGCGGGGACAAATCCAGAAATCAGCTTACTTGGTATCCGCCGGCTGTGCCCTGCGGCAGCGCCGCGTCCGCCATTGACCTTTGCTGCGGGGTTGGGTGCAATAGAGGAAACGGGTTCGCGGCGGCAGGGAAGGAGCATTCATGCCAGATCCGGTACTGTCTGCCATTCCTCTGCTGCTCCTGGCGGCCGCGCTGGCCGCCGGTGCTGCCGGCGTTGACCGGGCGCTGGGCCAGCGGGATGGAGAACGGCTGTTTTGGACCGGGTTTACGGCATTCCTGGCGGTGCTCCTGACTACTGCGTGGGCTGCGGTTGCGTCCCCAGCCGGCGCTCCGGTGGCAGGGTGGATGCTGGTGGGTGGCAGCCTCGCCGCGGCCGGCTGGGTGCTGCGGCGTCACCGCCTGCGGCTGGCGAAGCAGGAGCGGGCCCGGCAGGAAGCCGCGGTGCACAGCATTTCCCTCCGGCACCGGGACGTGTTGGCCCGTTGGAGCGCCTACGAATTGGACCCTTGGCTCGCCGCCGAACATCCGGCCCTGCACGATGTCCGGACCCCCGAAACCCGCGAATTCATCCGTGCGCTCAAAACCGCGGAGCAGCGGCGGGCGGATGCCGGTACGGCGTCCGGCACCGCGGCCTACGCTGAAGCGGTGGACCGGCTTGCCGCGTGCCTGGACCAGGCGGAAAAGGCGGCCGGCGGCGGACGGGCCGCCTAGCGGCGGAAGCTGCGCGGGCAGGGTGGACCGGGCCCGGTTTGCGTGGCAGTCTCGGCTTATGACAACCAAAGACATCAGTGTCTCGCGCAATGACGGGCTGGACCGGTACGAACTGCGATTGGACGGCCAACTGGTCGGTATTGCCGACTATGAGGTGCAGCCGGACGGGGTGGCCCTGACCCACACCGAGATGGAACCGGACTTCCGGCACCAGGGGTATTCATCCCGGCTGGCCAGGTATGCGGTCGATGACATCGTCAGCAGGGGACGGCGGGTCAAGCCGTACTGCTCCTACATGGCGGGGTATCTGGGCAAACATCCCGAGTACAGCCACCACGTCTCCTGGCCGCAGGGCTAAGCGGGCGCCGCAGGCGGACCGGGCAGACCCCAGCGGGGCCGCCGCCGCGCCGGTCCCGGGCTTCGCGGTCCGGATGTGGGTTAATTGGAGCTGGCTTCCCGCTCTGCATATGGGGGGAACGCAGAAGGGGAAGCCAGTCCCAACAGTATACTTCGATATGTTGCGGTAAATCCAATTGAGGGGGGACGAAATGGCGGTGCCCGCGAAGTCTTTCCAATGCTGGCGTACCGCCGTGGCTCCCGGTGAATCCAACACCGATCTGTGCCGCCGCACCGGCATCAAGCGCTCCACCCTCGCCCAGCAGATTGTCCGCGGCAAAGTCTCGGAAATCACCGTGGTCAGCGTGGCCCGTGCGTACGGGAAGAACCCCGTGGAAGCCCTCTCGGAATTCGAGGAGTACTCCGATCTGCTCAGCGGGCCGTGGCGGCCCACCGATGCCGAACTGATCAGCCAGGTCTCCTATGTCAGCATTCTGCAGATGATCCTGGCCAGGGCCACCCAGAGCGGTTCCCCGGTTTTCCCTGACCTGACCCGGTATCCGCACCGCAACGGAATCCGCTCCTGGTTTGAAGCGGTGGACCCGGGTGACCTGCGCCAGCGGCTCAGCGCCACATCGGGGGTAGCGCCCCAGAATATCTCGGCGCAGCTTTCGGCCGGCCGGCTCGCCCCGGAACTGGCAGTGGAGGCAGCCAGGCTTGCCGGCGCATCTCTGCCCGGGGGTCTGGTGGCTACCGGCCTGATCACGCCCGCGGAGGCGGGCTGGCCCCGGAACGGCCAAGAGGAAGCTCTGGCCGCCCTTACCGATTCCGAACTGCTTTTCCTCGGCCGGGACCGGCTGGACGGGATGGGAAAGCAAATGCGGAAACTTGAACACGACGTACAGACTGATCTAACGCTTTTGGAGAACCTCGGATGACCATTGCCACCGCTTTTCAATTGGGTGCATTGGTGGTCGCTGCGGCTTTTGCCGCAGCCCGGCTTCCCCTGGCCATCAAGGGGCGAAATCCCGCACTTTTCTGGGCCCTGGTTGCGATCACCGTCGGAGTGGCCCTCAGCATGCCGGCAATTTACTTCCCCGTGGACGCGTTGCTGGGCGGTTCAAACCTGGCCAACCTGATTCTCCGTTATGCCACCTATGCCGTTGTGCTCCTGATTGGCGGAAGTGCCGCGGCGGGTTTCCGTTCGCCCTGGGCCCACCGCCTCATTGCCGGCCGTTTCGGACTGGGCGTCCTCGCATTGACCGTTGCCACGACCACAGTGCTGTTCGCCATGTGCGACCTGCCGGTTTCGTCTCCCGGACTCAATGCCTACATGGCGGATCGCAGGGTCTGGGCCTATTCCGTGACTGGCCGGCTGTATCCCGCCTATGTCGCCGCCTGCCTCATTATCCCGTCGCTTCGGGCGGCAGCAGCGGCGCAACGGCCTGCCGTGCTGCGGATCGGTTCCGCCGTGATCGGTTTTGCCCTGCTGGAGAACCTGGTCTGGTCCTTGCTGTGGGTAACCGGCCAGCAGACGGGGGTATGGGACTATGTCCTGCCCCATTCTTCGGTTATTTTGCTGGCGGCGGGACTGGGTTTTGTCGGCCTTTACGGGGTCGTCTCGAAACTGCGTGAAAAGCAAAGCCTGCTTACGCCGGGCTACACAAGGTGACAATTAGATAAACTTGTTCACGATTTCATGCAAGTGTGCCAGAATAATGAATATGTAACATCCGCTGCCTGTGGGGGGTCAGCGTGAGGTTGCAACGAAGCCAGCGGCTCTTGCCGCTGGCTTCGTCATTTTTTGTGATCATTGTGCGGTCCGCGAAGGGATTAGTCCGCTATTGCGCGTCCAGGTCCGTTTCCAGGATCCGGACCAGCTCGTCCAGTGCGCTTTCCGCCCCGGCATCGTCGGACCGCAGGACAACCACATCGCCGTGCGAGGCCCCCAGGCTCATCAGCGAGAGCATGCTCGAGGCGTCCATTGCCTCGTCGGCGGGCGCCCCATCCATGGCGATGGTGACCTCCACCGGCTGTGCCGCTGCCGCTTCGGCGAAAATCGAGGCGGGCCGGGCATGCAGCCCCACCCTGCTGGCCACTGTGGCTTTCCGTTCTGCCATTTTGCTGTTCCTTCCGTGGTTGCTGCGGGGAGATCCAGCCCGTTACAGGCCGAGCTGTTCAAGGATGGGCAGCCGGCTGCGCACAATGGTGCGCGCCTCGGCCGCGGAATGCGCCGCGAGGGCACGTGCGGAAAGCTCGCGTGCCTCGTCCAGCGTGACCGAGCCCAGGACGGCACCCACGCTGGAGAGCGCGCGGGGCGTCATGGACAGCGTGTTCACGCCCATGCCGGTGAGGACGACGGCGAGGGCAGGGTCAGCGGCCGCCTCGCCGCACACCCCCACGGTTTTGGCCCCGGCAGCAGCCGTTGCGGTCCCGGGCTCGGCCGGCAGTGCGGCCGTCGCGCGGGCAGCGCCCGCCACCGTGGCGGAAATCAGCTGCAGCACCGCCGGCTGCCAGGGGTCGTTCAAGGTGGCCAGGGAACCCAGCTGCCGATCCGCGGCCATGGTGTACTGCGTCAGGTCGTTGGTGCCAAGGGATGCGAACCGGACCCGGGACAGGATGGCTTCGGCCATTACGGCCGCTGCCGGCACTTCCACCATCACGCCGGGCATGCCCAGTCCGGCGGCGGTACAGAGCACCGCGAAGTCCGCCGCTTCCTCGGCGGTGGAGATCATGGGTGCCATCACCCACACGTCGGCCTCGTGTGCTCCGGAGGCTACGGCAATCGCCTCCAGCTGCCGGGCCAGGACACCGGGGGAGGTCCGGTCCGTGCGGAAACCACGGACGCCCAGGGCGGGATTGGGTTCGGATGCGTCTGTCAGGAAGGGCAGCGGCTTGTCCGCTCCGGCGTCGAGGGTCCGGATGACCACTTTCCGTCCGGGGAAGGCCTCGAAAACGGCACCGTAGGCCGCTACCTGTTCCTCCATGCTCGGCTCGGAGTCCCGCCCCAGGAAGCAGAACTCGGTGCGGAGCAGGCCGATGCCCTCCGCTCCGGCCTCCGCCGCGGCGCGGGCGTCCTTGCCGGAACCCACGTTGGCCAGCAACGGCACCCGGTGGCCGTCGGACGTGGACCCGGTGCCGTTGAACGTTGGCAGCGCCGACCGGGAGGCATACTTCTGCGCCGCTTCCCGCTCTGCCACGCCCGGCTCCACCACCACGGTTCCCGAAGCGCCGTCCAGATAGACCTCGGCTCCGTCGGCCACCTCATTGGCCCCGGGCGCGCCGACGACGGCGGGCAGTCCCAGGGAGCGGGCAAGGATGGCCGTGTGCGACTGCGGTCCGCCCTCGCTGGTCACCAGTCCCACCACCTTGGACGGATCCAGCGTGGCGGTGTCCGCCGGGGCGAGTTCCACTGCGGTGAGGATGAACGGTACGTCCGAGCCGGGAATGCCCGGCGCCGGCAGCCCGTTCAGCTCCGCCACGATCCGGGCGCGCACATCCAGCACGTCCTGCGTCCGTTCGGCCATGTAGCCGCCCAGGCTCTGCAGCATGGCGGCCACCTCCATGCCTGCTTCCCAGATGGCCCGGTCCGGGGCCATCCCGGCGTTGATGTGCTTGCCGGCCGCCTTCAGCAGCATGGGGTCCGTGGCCATCATGGCCGTGGCGTCCAGGACGGCCTTGGCATCCCCGGAAGCCGTTTCGGCGCGGTGCTTCAGATCCTCGCGCACGGTTTCGGCTGCGTCCTTCAGCCTGGCCTTTTCGCCGTCCACCGTGCTCTGCGGCCCGAACTTCGCCCCGGCGTCGGGCTCGGGCACCGGAGGCGGCATCCTGCGGGACGGCGCCAGGACCCGTCCGGCGCTGACTCCGATTCCCTTAATGGTCCGCATCATTGGTGCCTTCCTGTTTGATCCGGTGCCTTACGCAATGGCGGGTTCCTCGGCCTTGCTCCGGGACCTGACGAACCGTTTCAGGGCCACGTACACGAAGCCCGTAACGGCTGTCCCGGCCAGGATCGCCACGACGAACATCAGGATGTTGCCGATGGCGAAGAAGACGAAAATCCCGCCGTGTGGTGCCTGTGAGGTTACCCCGGTTGCCATGCAGATGGCACCGGCCACGGCCCCGCCGAGCATGGTCGAGGGAATAACCCGGAAGAAGTCGGACGCCGCAAACGGAATGGCGCCCTCGGAGATGAACGCTGCGCCCAGCAGCCAGGCGGCCTTGCCGTTCTCCCGCAGCGCCATGCTGAACTGGTTCTTGGCCAGCACCGTGGAGGCAAAGGCCATGCCCAGCGGGGGCACCATGCCGGCGGCCATGACGGCGGCCATGATTTCCCAGGGCACCTGGTTCTCGAAGCTGCCCTCACCCAGGCCGGCCACGGCGAACGCATAGGCCACCTTGTTGATCGGTCCACCCAGATCCGAACCCATCATCAGGCCCAGGATGATGCCCAGCCCGATGGCTGCCACGCCGGTCAGGCCGGTCAGCCAGTTGTTCAGTCCCAGGGTGAGGGCGGCTATGGGTCCGCCCAGGACCAGGATCAGCAGTCCGGAGGCTATCAATGAGGCCAGGAGGGGGATGATGACCACGGGCATCAACCCCCGCAGCCACGAAGGCACGTTCCAGTTTCCGATCCACCGGGCCGCATAACCTGCCAGCAGGCCGCCCACAATGCCGCCGATAAACCCGGCATCCATGAACAGGGCCACGGATCCGGCGGTGAATCCGGGAGCAATGCCCGGCCGGTCCGCCAGGGCATAGGCAATGTAGCCGGCCAACGCGGGCACCAGGAACGCCAGGGACAGGTTGCCGATCTTCCAGAACACCGCGCCCAGGTAGGGGATCAAGCCTTCGGGTGGCGGGTTCAGGATGGAGGTGCCGTCCAGCATCCGGTCGCCGTTGGCCACGTCGTCCACCTGCAGGGAGAGTTCGTACGTGCCCAGCAGGAAGCCCAGGGCAATCAGCAGGCCGCCGCCGGCGACAAACGGAATCATGTAACTGACGCCCGTCAACAGGGCGCGTTTGAGCTGGCCGCCGAAGCTTTCGCCGCCGGACCCGGCACCTTCACGCTCCTCCCCGCCCCCTCCGCCGCCGGAAACGCGCCGCGCGTTGGGGTTGTTGATCGACTCCAGGGCTTCGTCGATCATCACGCCCGGCTCGTCGATGCCCCGCTTGACGGGACCACTGATCACCGGTTTCCCGGCAAAGCGGCCCTTGTCACGGACGTCGACGTCGGTCGCGAAGATCACCGCGTCGGCGTTGCGGATAACGGTGGGATCCAGCGGGGTGGACTTGGCCGACCCCTGGGTCTCCACCTGGAGGTCAATGCCGCGTTCGGCCGCGGCTGCGGCCAGCGAATCGGCTGCCATGTAGGTGTGGGCAATGCCGGTGGGGCACGCAGTCACGGCCACCAGATGGGGTGACTTGGAGGTGTCCGTTGTGGTTGCGCCGGTACCGCCTTCGGATGCCGGCGCGTCGGCTCCGTGGGCACCGCCGCCATTTCCGCCAGGCTGAGTGCCGGCGTCGGTTCCTGCCGCCGTCCCGGAGGGCCCTGCGGTTCCTGCCGCCGTCGCGCCGGTGGCGGCACCGGCCGCAGCGGCCCCGCCCACCCCTGCTGCCGATCCCGAGGCAGCGGGAGCCGGCCCGAGTCCCAGTGCGCCGTCCACCAGTTCCACTACCTGTTCCGGCGAACCCGCAGAACGCAGGGAGGCCGTAAAGTCCTTGCGGATCAGGGAACGGGCGAGCTTGGCGAGCAACTGGAGGTGCTCCTGGTCCGCGCCTTCGGGAGCGGCAATAAAAAACACAATGTCCGCCGGACCGTCCTTGGCGCCCCATTCGACCGGGGGCTGGATGCGGGCCATGGCCAGGGACGGGCGGGTAACGGCCGCGGACCGGCAATGTGGAATGGCGATGCCGCCGGGAACGCCGGTGGCCGTTTTGCCTTCCCGTGCCATGGCATCGGCATAGAGGTCCTCGTAGCTGGTTGCCCGTCCGGCCGAGACAACAGCCCTGGCCAGGTGTGCGATCACTGCACTTTTGTCCGAACCCAGATCCTGGTCCAACGTGACCAGCTCCGGGGTGATGAGGTCCGACATCAGCTTTCCTCCTTCGACATGGGCTCTGCGGCGACGCCCGCACTTGCGGAACCGTCCCGAGCGGCACTGAGGGCGGTCACGGTCACGGCAGCGGGGTCTGTTTCCGCCAGGGCCGGAAGAGTTGTTCCCGGCAGGGACGCTGCAGCCGCCCCGTGCGCCACTGCCTGGCGCAGGCAGTCCGCCGGCGGGACACCGGCCACTTCCGCCAGCAGGTAGCCGGCCAGTGCGGAATCGCCTGCGCCCACCGTGGACCGGGCCTGGACCGGAGGCCGGGTGGCGAGCCAGCTTCCCTCCGCAGTGACCAGCAGCGCGCCCTTGGCACCGAGGGTGACCAGGGCGGCGCCGACGCCGCGCTCGCGCAGCATGCCGGCCGCACGGACCGCGAGCAGCGGGTCCGCTTCGAGGGCCGCTTCCGTGGAGAAGCCGGTAGCTTCTGCCAATTCCTCGGCATTGGGCTTTAGGAG
The DNA here is from genome assembly GCF_059090025.1 of Arthrobacter sp. Y3224198. Classification (NCBI taxonomy): domain Bacteria; kingdom Bacillati; phylum Actinomycetota; class Actinomycetes; order Micrococcales; family Micrococcaceae; genus Arthrobacter; species Arthrobacter sp. Y3224198. Next base: position 48,826 of record NZ_JBNHFG010000018.1, on the reverse strand, counting down.
GTCCGGGGCGGCACCGTGCAGCAATGCGCCCGTCAGTGGGGGGCCCGAGGAATCAATCGCGATGCGCGGGGCATCCGCGCCCAGCCGTCCACGCACGGCGTTGGCCACCAGGGCGTAAAAATCCGCCGGTACGTCCGGGGGAAGGGACCCGGCCAGCACCAGCCAGGAGACAGGTCCGCTGCCCTCCTTCGGGGTGCAGGCCCCCACCGCCAAGGCGATCAGGGCTTCCTGCTCCACCGGGCTCAACACCGGTCCCGGAGCGTTGATCTTGGTGGTGGTGCCGTCCGGCTCGGTCAGGGTGATGTTGCTGCGCAGCGGTGCCTGGATAGGCAGGTTCAGATAGGGGACACCGGCGTGCTGAAGGCCAGCCATCACCGGATCCGCGTCGGCACCGGGAAGGACGGCCATGGACGCCACGCCGGAGGCCGTGAGGGCCCGGCAGACATTCACTCCCTTCCCGCCCGACTCTTCGGCAACGGCTGCGGCACGTTGGACCGCGCCCCGCAGCAACGTTCCCGGGAGCTCAACAGTGCGGTCCAAGCTGGGGTTGGCGGTAAGGGTGACGATCATAAAGGGTTCCATCCAGGCCCTGGTTCCACAGGCCGGTGTCGGGCGGAAATGCAGGTGTTTCCAGTCCTGCGGGCGGCCGCTGCGCGGATACCTCGCACGGATACCTCACGGATACCTGGCACCCGCGATCCATGGCAACTGCCGCTGCTTGTTCGCTGATGCGACTTTACTTTTGCGGCACTACCCGTGGCAATGGCCGCAGGACGGCCCGGCACCGGCTGCCCGGAAACGGCAGGCCGGTCTAGGCTGGGCCGATGAAAAACGTGTCAATGGAAAACGTGGCCTGGTCGCTGCCGGCCGACCAGCGCCAGGGCCGGACCCTGGTGGTCCTGATGCACGGATACGGCTCCGGCGAGCAGGCGATGGAACGGCTGTTTGCCGCCTTGCCGGACACCGCCGTGGGGGCCGCCGTCCGTGGTCCGCTGGCCGTGGGTGAAGGCAGCGGATGGTTCCTGCTGGATCCGCTGCTGAATTCGGACACATCGGAGGTCCTGGAAGCCGGGCTGGCGGTGTTGTCGTGGATTGACCGGGTGCGGCTCGAGCATGGTTTCACCGGGGTGGCCCTGGTCGGTTTTTCGCAGGGCATGGCCATGGCAACCACCCTGCTGCGGCTGCGTCCCCGTGACTTCCTGGCTGTGGTGGGGCTGTCGGGCTTTATTGCGCACAATGAGCTTTTGGCCGTCTCCGAGCCGCTGCCGCAGCGCGTTCCCTACTTTTGGGGCCGGGACCGGCAGGACTGGGTCATCAACGCAGACGCAGTGGAATACAGCCGGCAGTGGCTCGAGGAGAACACCTTCCTCACTGCCCGCACGTACAACGGAATGGGGCATTCCATCTCCAGTGCGGAAATTGCGGACGTTTCCGTTTTTCTTCGCCGGTACCTGAAATCCGACGCAACGCAGGCTGGGCCCGATCCACACGCCCGCGGTAACTAACACACTCCCGGCAAGAGGGAAAATTCGGACAAAACTGTGCCTAAGCATGCTTATCAAGTAGGCTGGAGGAAAGCGTTGCCCACAAGGCTGCGCTGGAAATCACTGTCACTCACACAGCAAGGAGAATCAAATGGGTATCATTGCGTTCCTTATTCTGGGTCTCATCGCAGGTGCAATTGCAAAGCTGATCCTTCCGGGTCGTCAGGGCGGCGGCTGGATCGCCACCCTGATCCTGGGTGTTATCGGCGCTCTTCTGGGCAGCTGGCTCGGCAGCCTGATCACAAACGACGGCGGAGATATCTTCAGCCTGACGTCCCTGTGGACCTGGGTCCTGGCCATCGTCGGTTCGATCATCGTTCTGCTGATCTACGGCTTCGTTACCCGCAAGAGCGGCAGCCGCGCCTAAGTGGTGCGTGAGCGCCGCTAGCGCGGCGTGTTGATTTGGAGGGCGGGGTCCGCGCGGAATTATTCCGCCGGACCCCGCCTTTCGCGTTAACCGAGTGCGGGTGGCCCCGTCCCCCGGTGCCACCCGTAGAGTTGGATCCAGCACCGGATTTCCCCAAGGAGAGTTCTTGTGAAGCGACGTAAGTTCAACCCCGCGGCCAAGCTGGCCGGCCGTGCCACCTTCGGACCGGACGGACAGCCGAAGCCGCATGTGGTCCGGGCCATTGAACGGGCAGTGGAAGTCCAGCGGCCGCTCGTGCTGGCCAATATTCGCCGGCTGCAGCGCAAACACCCATCTGCGAATGCTGCCGAGCTCATTTCCATCCTGGACCGGCACTACCTCAACACCGTGATGGGCGGCGGAGCAGCGGTAGGCGCGACGGCGGTGGTCCCCGCCGTCGGAACGGCGGCAGCTCTGGGGCTCTCGGCCGCTGCCACGGTGGGCTTCCTGGAAGCCACCGCCCTGTATGCCCAGTCCGTGGCGGAACTCCACGGTGTGCGGCTGGCCGATCCGGAAAAGTCCCGCACCATGGTCATGGCCATCATGCTGGGGGAGGAAGGCACCTCCATGATGCAGTCCCTGGCCGGCCGCGGCAGCGCCTCCTCGTGGGGCAGCACCATCGGCGCCATGCCCTCGGGCATGATGGGCTCGGTGGGCTCCCGGATCCGCCGCCAATTCCTGAAGCGGGTCATGGCCCGCCAGGGAACTGCGCTGCTGGGCCGCGCCCTCCCGCTGGGCGTGGGCGCCGTCGTCGGCGGTGTGGGCAACCGAGCCATGGGCAAGGGAGTCATCAAGGCCACCCGGGCGGCCTTCGGCGAACCGCCGGCCACCATTCCCGGCCAGCTCGCGGGTGAACTGGACAAGCTGCCCGGAGAAAAATCCGCCTAGCCGGGCTACCCGAACACTGCCGAGGCCACGGTGAAGATCGCCAGCCCGGCGAGTGAACCCACCACGGTGCCGTTGATCCGGATGAACTGCAGGTCCTTGCCGACCTGCAGTTCAATCTTTTCCGAGGTCTCCTGCGCGTCCCAGCGCTCCACCGTCTCGGTGATGACACCGGCAATGTCGCTGCGGTAGGTGCGGACCAGATAGCCGGCGGCGTCGGCCACATAGCCGTTGATCTTGGCGGCAAGTTCCGGTTCGTTCACCAGCCGCGTGCCGAAGTCCTGCAGGGCGGACTTGAAGTTGCGCGTCAGCTCGCTGTCCGGGTCCTCGGCGGCGGTCATCAGCGCGTTCTTGATGGTGGTCCACGTTTGCGTCATGAGCTCGCGCACCCGCGGGTCGTCGAGCACCTGCTCCTTCACCGCGTCCGCCTTGGCCATGGTCTTGGGATCTTCCTGCAGGTCCCGGGCCACTCCGGTGAGGTAGTTGTCCAGTGCCACCCTCAGCTGGTGGTTGGGGTTTTCCTGCACGTCCAGGAGGAACCGCTCGGCTTGGATCTGCACGCGCTCGCCCACCAGGTCATCCACGAAGGCCGGAACCCACGACGGCGACCGTTCGGCCACGAGCCGGCCGATCACCTCGGGGTTGGCCAGCACCCAGTCGGCCAGGCTGTCCACAATCAGGTTCACCAGCTGGTGGTGGTGGCCCTCTTCGAAGATGCGCTGGGCCATCCGTCCGGCCGGCGGGCCCCACTGCGGGTCCACCACATGCCTGCGGAACATGGATTCCAGGACGTCGCGGACGGCGTCGTCGTCCAGTACGCGCAGGGCGCCGCGGATTGCGGCCGCGCCCTCGGTGGCCACGCGTTCGGCGCCTTCGGGCCGGGACAGCCATGTTCCCGCCTTTTGTGCCACCTGCATGGAATCGAGCTTGGTCCGGATGATTTCCTCGGACAGGAAGTTCTGCTCCACGAACTGCCCCAGCGAGGCGCCAATCTGGTCCTTTTTCTCCGGGATGATGGCCGTGTGGGGGATCTTGACGCCCATTGGATGCTTGAACAGGGCGGTGACGGCAAACCAGTCAGCCAAGGCTCCCACCATGCCGCCCTCGGCGGCGGCGCGGACGTATTCGAGCCAGGGGTAGCGGTCCTGCAATGCGAACGAAAACAGGAAAATCACCGCAAGCAGAATCAGCAGGCCGGTGGCGATCATCTTCATCCGCCGCAGGGCATACGCGCGTTCTTCATCGGTGGGGACCGCTTGGGTACTCACGCGTGCACCTCCCCTGCCGGCATGGTCATGGTTGACGCGTGTCTCAATACCGCTCCCTCATCTTCCAGTGCGGGTCCCGCAGCCGGTAACTTCCCGTGGGGACCACCTCCGTCCATCTAATCAGTGATTGAGGCACCCGCGCTACGAACCCGGGTGTGGTTGAGTAGTGCCATGGCATCCCCGGCGGAATGGGAACCGGCCCTTGCGCCGCCCCAGCTTCCCTGTCCCATAGAGGACTATGCGTTGGTCTCGGATCTGCACACCGGGGCCCTGATTTCCCGGACCGGGAGCATGGACTGGCTGTGCCTGCCCCGGTTCGACTCGCCGTCGGTCTTCGGTGCGCTGCTGGGGAACAGCGAGCACGGCCGCTGGCTGCTGGCCCCGGAGGATCCCGCAGCCACCGTCACCCACCGCGGATATGTGGAATCCACCTTTGTGCTCCAAACGCACTGGCAGACGCCTACGGGCACGGTGCGGATTACCGACTACATGCCTACCGGTGACCGCCGCGCGTCCCTGGTGCGGCGGATCGAGGGCATCAGCGGAAACGTGCCCATGCAGCAGGAACTGAAAATCCGGTTCGGCTACGGCCTGGTGCTTCCGTGGATGTTCCGCGGCAGGGATGCGGACGGGGAGCACCTGTCCGCCATCGCCGGCCCCGGCGCCCTGGTGCTGCGTGGCGGTAACCTGCCGGTGGCCAGCGACCACAGCCACATCGGCCGGTTCACCGTGGCCACCGGTGAACGCGTGGACCTGGAGCTCACCTGGTATCCCTCGCACCGTCCCGTGCCGCCGTCGCAGGACCTGGATGCGGCACTGGCCCGCACCACGGCATATTGGCAGCGTTGGGGCAACCGCTGCCTGGAATCCAGCGGCTATGAGCACGCCGTGCGGCGCTCGCTGCTGGTGCTGCGGGCACTGACGCATGAGGACACCGGCGGGATTGTGGCAGCACCCACCACTTCCCTGCCCGAAGTTGCGGGCGGTGAACGGAACTGGGACTACCGGTTCTGCTGGCTGCGGGACGCCGCCCTGACCCTTGTGGCGATGATGACCCACGGCTATGAGGATGAAGCCCTGAGCTGGCGCAGCTGGCTGTTGCGCGCCGTGGCCGGCGACCCCGAGGACCTGCAGATCCTCTACGCCGTAGACGGCGGGCGCGAACTGCCCGAACAGATCCTGTCCCAGTTCCCCGGCTACGGGGGTGCCGCCCCGGTGCGGCTCGGCAACGGCGCGGTGGGCCAGTACCAGGCGGACGTTGTGGGACACGTGATGGTGGCCCTGGCCCGGCTGCGGGACCGGGGCGTGCCCGAGGACCACTTCTCCTGGCCGCTGCAGCGTGCACTGCTGAGCTTCCTGGAAAAGCACCTGGAGGAGCCGGACCACGGGATCTGGGAAATGCGCGGCGAACCGCAGCACTTCACCCATTCCCGGGTGATGATGTGGGCCGCCTTCGACCGCGCGGCCACGGCGGCCCGGAAATACGGCCTCGAGGGTCCGGTGGAGATCTGGGAGGCGCTGCGCGACGGCCTGCGCCGGGAAATCATGGAACGCGGCTTCGACCCCAACCTGAACTCGTTCACCCAGTACTACGGCAGCAGGACCGTGGACGCCGCCCTGCTGCAGCTGCCGCAGGTGGGGTTTATCGGGTACGACGACGAACGGATGCTGGGGACCGTGGCCCGGCTGGAGAAAGAGCTCTTAGACCCCTCCGGACTGTTGCTGCGCTATGCCACCGAGAGCGGTGCCGACGGCCTGCCCGCAGGAGAAAACCCCTTCCTGGCCTGCAGCTTTTGGCTGGTGGAGCAGTACGCCTGCACCGGGCGCCTGCCGGAGGCACGCCGTCTGATGGACCAGCTGGTGGGGTACTCCAATGAGCTGGGACTGCTCAGCGAAGAATATGATCCAGTGACCGGACACATGGCCGGAAACTTTCCACAGGCGTTTTCGCATCTGGCGCTGGTCCGGGCCGCGGATGCCCTGGCGGGTGCCGAATCGGTGCCGCCGCGGCACGCCCAGCAGCCGGCAGCAACTTCAACCGAAGGAATCCAATGAACCGCAAGACACTCTCGGCCGCGGCTATGGCAGCCCTGCTGGCCACCAGTGCCGTCAACCACTTCCGGAACCCGCGCTTCTACAACGCAGTGGTGCCGCGCAGCATCAGTACCGACACGGAGGGGAAATACGGTGTGATGACGCGCCGGCAGTGGACCCATGCCAGCGGCGTGCTGGAGTTCGCCGCGGCCGCCGGCCTGCTGCTGCCGGCCACGCGGCGGGTGGCCGCCACGGGCACTGCGGCCATGTATGTGGCCTTTATTGCCGGACACGTCAGTGCCCTGCAACGCGCATTCGGGCCGCGCGGCGGGGACCGGGAGAAGTTGATCCACAGCCTTCGGCTGCCCCTGCAGGTGCCCCTGATTCTCTGGGCCTGGAACCTGCGGAAGTAAATGTCCACCTCGCTGCTGGTCCTGTCCGACACCCATCTGCCCACCCGCGCCAAAGCGCTTCCCGATGAGCTTTGGTCCGGGATCGACACGGCGGATGTGGTGGTCCACGCCGGGGACTGGGTCAATGAGGAACTGCTGGATGAGCTTCAGGCGCGTTCCCGCAGGCTGCTGGCCTGCTACGGGAACAACGACGGCGCCGGGCTGCGCTCCCGGCTGCCGCTGGTGGCGACGGCCGTGGTTGAGGAGGTCCGGCTCGCCGTCGTGCATGAAACCGGCCCCGCCGCCAAGCGCGGGGAGCGAATGGACCTGCAGTTTCCGGACACCGACCTGCTGATCTTCGGGCACAGCCACATCCCTTGGGACTCGCTGGCGCCGTCCGGGATGCGGCTGCTGAACCCGGGCTCGCCCACGGACCGCCGACGCCAGCCGTTCTGTACCTATTTGTGGGTGGAAATCGACGGAAAAGCCGTGAGACCCGATCTCCGGCGGCTTCCGCCGCGGGAGACCGGGCGCCGTGCGCGTCCGTCCGCCTAGGCGGGGACAGGCGCCCCGGGCTGCGGAGCCGCGGCTGTCTTCCGGGCGCGCACGCAGGCGACCGCTGCCCCGCCCACCAGCATCGGAATGATGAACAGGAAGTAGAGGTTGCCGGGCTTCCAGCCGTCGTCGATCAGTGCGCCGGCAACGATCGGTGAAATGATCGCGCCCACCCGGCCCATGCCGGTGATAAAGCCAACGGCTGTGGCGCGGACATCGGAGGAATAGTAGACCGGACCGATGGAGAACATTCCGGCGATGCCCGCGTTGACCAGGAAGCCCAGCAGCGCCGCTGCGGCCAGGGCCGTCGGCAGGGTTCCGGTGGAGAGTGCGTAGACGGCGAAGCCCGCAGCGGCGAGCACGAAGAACGTCACCAGCACCCGTTTCAGGGCAAAGCGGGCCGCGATCAGTCCGAAGACGATGGAGCCGCAGATGGCGCCCAGGCTGAACAGGACGCCCGCGTTGATGCCGTCCTGTGCCGAGAAACCGCTGGACGCAACCAGCTTCGGGGTCCACGAGTTGGCGAAGTAGAAGCTGGCCATCAGCATGAGGAAGGCAATGGACAGGAACACGGTGACGGACCCGTACCGGGCGGAGAACAGGGCCTTCCAGCGGGAGGCCAGGGTCAGGGCCGTGCCGGCGGGAATGACGGGGAGCTCCGCAATGGCGGGCTGGTCCAGCCGGGCCAGGATCCGGTTGGTCTTCTCCAGTGCACCGGCGGGCCGGCGGGTCATGAGGTAGTCGAGGGACTCGGGCAGGAACTTGAGGATAAACGGAACCATCACCAGGGTGATCGCGCCGCCGAACAGGAAGGCGGCGTGCCAGCTGTAGGCGGCAATCAGGATGCCGGCAATAATGCCGCCGAGCATGCCGCCGATGGGCTGGCCGGCGCTGTACAGGCTGATGGACGTGGACCGGTGCTTGGCGGAGGAGTATTCGGAGACAAAGACATTCAGGCTCGCCTGCATGGTTCCGATGGCCAGGCCGGTAATGAAGCGCAGCACGAAGAGCACTTCGTAGGTGGGAGCGAACGCGGAGGCGAACATTCCGGCCGAAATGACCAGGGCGCAGATCAGGATGGTTTTCCGCCGACCGATCACATCGGCCGCCTGGGCCACAAGGATCGAGCCCACTGCCATGCCGAACAGGGCGGCGGAAAGCAGCATGCCCAGCCGGGCCCCGCTGAGGTTCCAGTGGGTGCTGATCGAATCGGCGCTGAAAGCCATGACCAGTACGTCAAAACCGTCGATCATGTTCAGGGCGACGCAGATGGCGACAATGCCGACCTGCATCCGCTTCATGGGAGCCGCTTCGATGCGTTCCTTGATTTCCATGGGCTTTACCTAACTCCTGCTCGGCGGCGGAGACCGCGGCTGTACGCATAGTGAACAGATGTTCTTAGAAAGAACTAGATGAGTGTAGGGCCACATGGTGGTGTGTTCCTAATTACATCCGGCGGGCCGTCATCTGCGGCGGTGCCGGCCGTTGGGTCCTATCGGCAGATTGGCCGGGGAGTTCGACGGCGGCGGCCGGTTAAAGCCAAAAAGCCAGGGCCGCACGCGGCGGCCCTGGCTTTTCAGTAGGGTTTGCTAGGCGGCAGCACCCGGCTGGAAGACAACCTTGATGCAGCCGTCTTCCTTCTTCTGGAACTTCTCGTACAGCTCCGGGGCATCCTCCAGGGACGCCTGGTGGGTGACGAGGTTGGTGACGCCCAGCGGGTCGGCGGGGTCTTCGACCAGCGGCATGAGGTCATCCGTCCAGCGCTTGACGTTGCACTGGCCCATGCGCAGGTTCAGCTGCTTGTCGAACATGCTCATGAGGTTCATGGGGTCTGCCGTGCCGCCGTACACACCGCTAAGGGAGACGGTGCCGCCGCGGCGGACGGCGTCAATGGCGCCGTGCAGGGCGGACAGCCGGTCCGTGCCTGCAGTTTCCATCGCCTTCTGGGCCAGCTTGTCCGGGAGCAGGCCAACCGCGGTCTGGGCGGCCTTTCCGGCGGGGGAGCCGTGCGCTTCCATGCCGACGGCATCCACCACGGAGTCCGGGCCGCGGCCGTCGGTCATTCCACGCAGTTCGTCCGCGATGTCCTTATGCAGGTCCAGTACCTCGACCCCGTACTGGCCGGCGAGCTTGCGGCGCTCTTCCACCGGGTCCACGCCAATGACGCGGTAGCCCAGGTGGGTGCCGATGCGGGCCGCGAACTGGCCCACCGGGCCGAGGCCGTAAACGGCGAGGGTGCCGCCGTCGGGCACATTGGCATACTGCACACCCTGCCAGGCGGTGGGCAGGATGTCGGAGAGGAAGAGGTAGCGGTGGTCCGGAAGCTCGGAGCCAACCTTGATGGGGTTGTAGTCGGCCAGCGGCACCCGCAGGTATTCGGCCTGTCCGCCGGGGACGGAGCCGTACAGCTCGGAGAAGCCGAAGAGCGCGGCGCCGGAGCCCTTTTCGCGGACCTGGGTGACCTCGCACTGGGTCTGCAGCCCCTGGCGGCACATAAAGCACTCGCCGCAGGCGATCTGGAAGGGAATGACCACGCGGTCGCCCTTCTTCAGGTTGGTGACGGCCGAGCCGACCTCTTCCACGATGCCCATGGTCTCGTGGCCGAGGATGTCTCCCGGCTTCATGTACGGCATCAGGACGCCGTAGAGGTGGAGGTCCGAACCGCAGACCGCGGTGGACGTGACCCGGATGATGGCGTCGGTGGGTTCCTGGATGGTGGGGTCAGGCACCTGCTCCACGCTGACGGAGTTTTTTCCCTGCCAAGTAACTGCTTTCACGTGCGATCCTCCTGCTGGTTGCATTCTGAAGTGCGTTGAAAGAACTGCTACCCATTGTGCCAATTCATAAGCGTACTGACAAAACAGGTACAGTTCCTGCACTTCGGCAGGGTCCGGAGAGAGGCTAGGAGCGGCGGCGGGGCAGGACGCGGGGGTCCCGGGCCAGAATCATTTCTACGGCGGCCTCATTGGCCAGGGGCACCGGGCCGCCATGGCCACCGGCCGGGCTGTTCTGCTGTGCCGGATCATCCGGCGGAAGTTGGACGCCCACCTGCAGCGCGTCTTCGGGCGGTGCCGTGCGTTCGACGTCGCGGGCGGCCCCCCGCAGGACCTCCAAGGCGGCGTCCTCCACGCGCACGGCGCGGCTGAGATTGATCAGGATGTTGGCACCCAGGGTTGCCGTGTGGCGGAGGATGTTCAGCAGGGTTCCGCAGTTGGAACCCGTGAGCGACCCCCGCACCTCGATGGAGGCGGCAGCCTTTTTGGTATCAACGCTGACCAGAACACGCAGCGGCTCTTCCATGTCATCTCCACGGCGACAGGTAGTCCCGGCCACTGCTTAACCGGGTAAGCCACTGTAACCACGCACGCAACCGAATGTCTGCCGTTTTTTCGTTTTCGGGCACCCTTGCGCCGGGATCCGGGTGTCGTGCTTAGAAAGTGGCCGCCTCCCGGTGCCCGGCAACAACGGCGGCTGTCGCCTCGGCAATGGCTTCCTCTTCGTCGGTGGGTACCACCAGGACCGGAATGGCCGAGTCCGCCGTGCTGATCCGCCGGGCCTGCTTTCCCCGGACGAGGTTGGCTTCCCCGTCCAGCCGGATGCCCAGCGGTGCCAGCAGGTCCACCACCAGTTCGCGGAACTTCCATGCGTTCTCGCCGATGCCGGCCGTAAAGACCACGGCCTGCGCCCCGCCCACGGCCACGTGGTAGCCGCCGATGTACTTGGCCAGCCGGTAGGCGGCAATCTGCAACGCCAGCTGCGCCTGCTCGTCGCCGTTGTCGGCGGCGTCCTCGATGGTGCGCATGTCGGAATCCCCGGCCAGCGCCTTAAGCCCGGACTCGCGGTTGAGCATGGTGTCCAGGGCATCGGCGTCGTAACCCTGCCGGGCCAGGAACACCAGGATGGAGGGGTCGACGTCGCCGCTGCGGGAACCCATGACCAGACCCTCAAGCGGGGTGAAGCCCATGGAGGTGTCGATACTCTTCCCGTCCTTGATCGCCGCCACGGACGCGCCGTTGCCGAGGTGGGCAATCACGGCATTGAAGCGGGCGGGGTCGATGCCCAGGAAACGCGCCGCTTCGGGAGCCACGAAACCGTAGCTGGTGCCGTGGAAGCCGTAGCGGCGGATGCCGTGGCGGCGGTACAGCTCGCCGGGCAGGGCATAGCGCCAGGCCTGCTCGGGCAGCGAGCGGTGGAAGGCGGTATCGAACACGGCAACCTGCGGGATCCGCGGCCACTTTTCGTGCACCGCCCGGATGCCCATGGCGCTGGCAGGGTTGTGCAGCGGTGCCAGCGGGCTGAGCCGCTCAATGGACCGGACAATCTCATTGTTGACCAGCACGGGCTCGCTGAAGCGCTCGCCGCCGTGCACCACGCGGTGGCCCACGGCGTCGATCTCCCGGCCGTCCAGTTCACGGCGCAGGCGGGTGCTCAGTTCCTCCAGTGCCGCGGTGTGGTCCGGGACCACGTCGCCGATCCGGTCGATGATGCCCTTGGCAATGAGTTCCTGCGTTTCGGTGTCGCGCACCTGGTACTTCAGCGACGACGAGCCTGAATTGATGACCAGCACCAGCATTTAGTCCTCCTGCGCCTGGACGGCGGTAATGGCCACAGTGTTGACGATGTCCTCAACGGTGCAGCCGCGGCTGAGGTCGTTCACCGGTTTCCGCAGCCCCTGCAGGATCGGTCCCACCGCCACGGCCCCGGCGGATTGCTGCACCGCCTTGTAGGTGTTGTTGCCGGTATTCAGGTCCGGGAAGATGAACACGGTGGCCTGCCCCGCCACCGAGGAACCCGGTGCCTTGGAGGCTGCCACCGAGGCGTCCACCGCGGCGTCGTACTGGATGGGCCCTTCCACCGGCAGGTCCGGCCGGGCCCGGCGCACCAGTTCGGTGGCCTTGCGGACCTTCTCCACGGAACCGCCCTTCCCTGAGGAGCCGGTGGAGTAGGAGAGCATGGCCACCCGCGGGGTGACGCCGAACTGTTCGGCGGTGGCGGCGGAAGCCAGGGCGATATCCGCCAGCTGCTCCTCATCGGGTTCGGTGTTTACCGCGCAGTCGCCGTAGACCAGTACGCGGTCCGCCAGCAGCATCAGGAACACCGAGGAGACGATCTTGACGCCCTCCTTGGTGCGGATGAACTCCAGTGCCGGGCGGATGGTGTTGGCCGTGGTGTGGGCCGCGCCGGAAACCATGCCGTCCACCCGGCCCAGCTGGACCATCATGGTTCCGAAGTATGCCCCGTGGAGCATGCGTTCGGAGGCGTCCTCCAAAGTGACCCCTTTGCTCTTGCGCAGGGTCGCGTACTCGCGGGCGAACTCATCCCGCAGCGCACTGGTGGCCGGGTTGATGAGGCTGATGTTCGACAGGTCGATGCCCTCACTCGCCGCCAGTTCTCGGATCTGCGCCTCCGGACCCAGGATGGTCAGGTCGCAGACATCCCGCCGATTGAGGATTTCGGCTGCCTGCAGAATCCGCAGGTCCAGCCCCTCCGGCAGGACTATCCGCTGCTTGCCGGCACGGGCACGCACGATCAGCTCATTCAGGAAGCGCAGCGGCGTGGTGGTGGCCGGCCGCGGGAGGGCCAGCCGTTCCAGCAGTTCGGCCTCGTCCACGTGCCGGGACCAGGTACCCAGGGCGGCAGCCACCTTCCGCCGGCTGCCGCTGGAGATCTCGCCGCGGACCCGGCTTACGCGGCGGGCCGTTGTGTAGGTGTCCGTGCCGACGTCGAACACGGGGAACGGGGCCGAGGCGAGCAGTTGGAGGATGGCCGGTTCCACCTCGATGCCGCCGGTGAGGATCATGCCGCTGGCGACGGGGAAGTCGGCGGAGAAGGACGAGGCCAGGGTTGCCACCATCACGTCGGCGCGGTCGGCCGGCACAATCACCAGCGTGCCGTCGCTGAGCTGCGGGATGAAGTTGCTGACCGTCATGGCAGCTACCTTCACCGATGACACGTCCCGCTCCAGGGTGGAGCTGCCGGCCACCTGGCGGGCCTGCAGTGCTTCCTGTACCTCGGCTACGGTCGGCTGGGAGATCTCGATCTGCTCCGGAAGCACGTAGACCGGCCGTCCGCTGTTGCCCGGGCGCATGGCGGCGCTGATCTCGTCCAGCTCGGACGGGGCCGCACGGTTCACCATCATTGCCAGCAGGTCGCACTTTGCCTCCGCGAGCTGGCGGCGGGAAACATCCACCGCGTCCGCCGTTTCCGCGGCACTCATTTCCTGTGCGTTCACGACGGCGAGCACCATGGTGCCCAGGTCATTGGCCAGACGCGCGTTGAGGTCGAACTCCAGTGCGACGTCGTGCCCGGACAGGTCCGTGCCCTCTACGATCACTACGTCGCAGTTCGCTGCAATCTCGCTGTAGACGGCCAGGCAGCGGGCATCCACCTCGCCGCGCTCCCCGGCAACCAGCAGGGCGCGCAGCTGTGCCCGGGTCAGGCCGCCGCGGCAGGTGGCCGGGCCCAGGTCGAAGCGGCGCTGCATCAGCTGCACCATGGGATCCAGCGCCGGGTCGTCGCCTTCTACGATCGGGCGGAAGAACCCCACCCTGTCCGCATGGCGTCCCAGCATGTCCGCGAGGCCCAGGCTGATCAGGGACTTGCCGGATCCGGGCGTCATGGCGCTTACATAGATTCCGCGGGCCATAGCTTGATCCGTTCGTTGCGGGGAGCCCAGCCCATGCAGGGCTGTTGCTTAAGTCACATCCATGGTCGCAAACGGACGCGGCAGTTGCCAGCAAGCCCTCCCTCCCCGGCCCGCCGTCCGGGGTTTCGTGGACTCTTCCGTCTCAGGATGTGAGACTAAAATAAAGGCCGTGCAGCGCCAAGCCTACGATTGACCGGTCAGATTTCCTCAAGACAAGGCCAGGACCCACGTGAGTCTCTTCCGTACCAAACCCATCGAATCCTCCATTGCGGACGCGGACGAACCGGGCCGCAGGTTGAAACGGTCACTGACCACATGGGACCTGATGATCATGGGTGTCGCCGTAGCCGTCGGTGCCGGCATCTTCTCGGTCGGTGCCAGGGCCGCGGGACAGTTCTCCGGGCCGGCCGTGACCCTGTCCTTCGTGCTGGCCGCGGTCACCTGCGCCCTCGCCATCATGTGTTACGCCGAATTCGCCACGGCCATCCCGGTCGCCGGTTCCGCCTACGTGTTCACCTACGCCACCATGGGCGAACTCGTGGCCTGGATCATCGGCTGGAACCTCATCCTGGAACTGTTCACCGCCGCGGCCGTGATCGCCAAGTACTGGGGCATCTACCTCAGTGAAGTGTTCGGGCTGGTCGGCCTGGACGTGCCGGCCACGCTGGGCCTGGGTCCGCTGACGCTCACCTGGGGGCCGTTCTTCATCGTTGCCGTCTTCACGTTCCTGCTGGTCATGGGCACCAAGCTTTCCGCCCGGGTAGGCAATGTCTTCACCATCATCAAGGTGGGCGTGGTGCTGTTCGTCATCGTTGCCGGGTTCTTCTACGTCAAGGCCGAGAACTACACGCCGTTCATCCCGGACCCGGTCTCCACCGCCACCGATGCAAGCTCCGGCGTGCTCCAGCAGTCCCTGTTCTCCTTCCTCACCGGCGCGGCTCCGGCGCAGTACGGACTGTTCGGCGTCTTCGCCGGCGCGGCCATCGTGTTCTTCGCATTCATCGGCTTCGATGTGGTGGCCACCTCCGCCGAAGAGGTGAAGGATCCGGGCAAGACCCTTCCGCGCGGCATCTTTGCCGGCCTGGCCGTCGTCACCCTGCTGTACATCGGAGTTTCCCTCGCCCTGACCGGCATGGTGCCCTATACGGCCCTCGCCGAGGCGGAAGACCCAAACCTCGCCACGGCCTTTGCCCTGGTCGGCAACGAAGGCGCCGCGTCCGTTATCGCCGTCGGCTCCCTGATCGGCCTGACCACCGTGATTATGGTCCTGCTGATGGGCCTGGCCCGCGTGGTGCTGGCCATGAGCCGTGACGGACTGCTGCCGCGGAGCCTGTCCCGCACCAGCGACAAGCACTCCACCCCTGCCCGGCTGCAGATCCTGTGCGGCACGCTGGTGGCCATTGTCGCCGGTTTCACCCAGGTGGACGTGCTGGAGGAAATGATCAACATCGGCACCCTGTCCGCCTTTGTGGTGGTCAGCCTGGGCATCCTGGTCCTGCGGAAGAAGCGGCCCGACCTCCGCCCGGCGTTCCGGGTGCCGTTCGGTCCCGTGATTCCGGTCCTCTCGGCGGTCCTGTGCCTGTACCTCATGACCAACCTTGCCGTGGAAACCTGGATCTACTTCGCAGGCTGGCTGCTGATCGGCTTCCTGCTCTACTTCGCCTACGGCCAGCGCCACTCGCGGCTGAATGAGAAGTTCGCCAACGTCGCCCCCGCCGCCGCCGGAGACGCGGCCTAGGGAGAACGCCTGCATTTCGCGTGCGCGGCTCCGGCCGGGGTGGCACACTGGGCAGATGCTTGTAGCCTTTTCAGTTGCCCCGTCCGGAACCGGCCCGGAAAGCCTCCCTGCCGGCACCGGCGCGGACGCCTCGGTGCACGATGCCGTTGCCGCCGCCGTGAAGATTGTCCGGGAATCCGGTCTGCCGAACTCCACTGACGCCATGTTCACCACCCTCGAGGGTGAGTGGGACGAGGTCATGGACGTGGTTCGGCGGGCCACCGAAGCGGTGGGCCGCTACGGCAGCCGGGTCTCCCTGGTGCTCAAGGCCGACATCCGGCCCGGGCACACCGGCGAGCTGACCGGCAAGGTGGAACGGCTGGAGAAGGCACTCACCGAACAGGGCGGCTAGCACGGTCCCGGCGGGCCGACGCGCGGGAGGAACGGAGTCTGCAATGGAGCAGCGGCAACAGGAACAGCGGCATCAGCAGCACTGGGCACAGGTCGAGGAGTATCTGGCCCGCCAGGTGGTGCAGCCGGAGGACCGGATGGACGCCATTGTGTTCGCCACCGCTGCCGCCGGACTGCCGCCCATCGAGGTCTCCGCGGCGCAGGGAAAGTTCCTGATGCTCCTGGCCCGCATTGCCGGTGCCCGCCGGATCCTGGAGATCGGCACCCTGGGCGGTTTCAGTGCTGCCTGGCTGGCACGGGCGCTGCCTCCCGGCGGCGAGCTGATCAGCTGTGAATATGAGCCCGGCCATGCCGAAGTTGCCCACGCCAATCTGGCCGCCGCAGGGCTCGCGGACCGGGTCACTGTGCGGGTGGGGGCGGCCCTGGATACCCTGCCGGCGCTGGCCGGCCCCTTTGACCTGTTCTTCCTCGATGCGGACAAGGTCAACAACCCTGCCTACCTGGAATGGGCGGTAAAGCTCGCCCGGCCCGGGAGCGTGGTTGTGGTGGACAACGTGGTGCGGGGAGGCAGCGTCCTGGATCCCGGCGGCGACGACGCTGTGCAGGGGACCCGTGCGGCACTGGACATCCTTGGCTCGCATCCGCGGCTGGATGCCACGGCATTGCAGACCGTGGGGGCCAAGGGGTGGGACGGGTTCGCCCTGGCGGTGGTCCTGTGACCTCGCCGGTACCGACCTATGCTGAAGGTATGAGCTTTAGTATCCGGCGCGCCGTGCCCGACGACGCCGAGGATTTCGTGACGGTCCACCTGCAGTCCTGGCGGGAGAGCTACTCCCATGTGCTCGGCGAGGACGTGTTCCGGCGCCGGGAGACCGACCGCACCGCCGCCGTCGCGCACCGGCGTGCCGCCCTGGCCGACCAGGGGCAGGACCCGGCGATCGGCAACTGGGTGGCGCGTGCCGGCGACGGCCGGCTTCTCGGTTTTGCCTCCGCCGGCCCGTCCCGTGACTCGGACATCGATATTCCGCTGGAACTGTGGTCCATCTACATCCTCGCGGAAGCCTACGGAAGCGGCGTGGGACAGGCACTGCTGGAACACGCCGTCGGCGACGCCCCGGCGTATGTGTGGGTGCTGGAGGACAATCCGCGGGCGCAGGCCTTTTACCGGCGCAACGGATTCACCGAGGACGGGACGTCCAAGGACCTGCCGCAGGCCTGGGCGGGAACCGGCATGGTGGAAATCCGGATGGTTAGGAACTGATGGGGCGCAAGCGTCCCGGCAAGGACCCGGTGGAGACCGCCGGAACCGGTACCGGCCCCGTGGCCGGCAGCTATCCAATAGACACGGGAACCTGCGAACTCGTCCCGGATTCCTTTAACCCGGACGGCTGGATCCTGATGGTCAACGGCGTGCACAGCTCGCACATTGACCTCGCCGATCCGCGCCACCTGGACTTTGAATACATGCGCTGGATTGCGGCCCTGGTCGAGGCCCGCTGGCGGCCGGAGGAATCCCTGCGCGCCCTGCACCTGGGTGGTGCCGCGTGCTCGCTCGCGCGATACTTTGCCGCGGTGTATCCGGGCGCCCGGCAGGTTGCGGTGGAACTGGACGGGAAGCTGGCGGAACTGGTCCGGGGCTGGTTCGACCTGCCACGCGCGCCGCTGCTGCGGCTGCGGGTGGGGGAGGCGCGTGCCGTCACCGAGACGCTGCACGAGGACAGTCGCGACCTGGTCATCCGGGACGTGTTTGCCGGCGCCAAGACCCCGGTGCAGCTGACGACGGCGGAATTCACCGCCCACGTCCGCCGGGTACTGGCTCCGGGCGGGGTGTACGTGGTCAACTGCGGTGACACGCCGGACCTGCGCGGGGCGCGCGCGGAAGCCGCCACCATCTGCGCTGCCTTCGAGTACACGGCCGCCATCGCAGACCCGGCCATGCTCAAGGGGCGGCGCTACGGGAACATCATCCTCGCGGGCAGCGACGCACCCTTTGCCGGGGATCCGTCGCTGCCGCGCACCCTGCTGGGCGGGGGAGTTCCGGCGCATTTGTGGGATGACGCGAAGCTGCGCAGTTTCGCTGCCGGCGCCCGCCCCCTGCATGATCCGGGGGACGGGCAACCGGCCGGAAAGCCGGCCTAGACGCCGAGCAGTTCCGTGATCGGGCCTACGCCGAAGTACAGGGTGAAAGCAGCGGCCACCACGTACATCAGGGGATGCACCTCGCGGCCGCGGCCCTGGAACAGGCGGATCACCGTGAAGGAGATGAACCCGGCACCCAGGCCGTTGGCGATCGAGTAGGTGAACGGCATCAGCGCGAACGTGAGGAAGGAGGGCAGCGCCAGGCCGATGTCGGTCCAGTCGATCTTGCCCACCTGCGAAACCATCAGGTAGCCAACAACGACCAGGGCGGGGGCTACCGCCTCGAACGGAACCAAGTAGATCAGCGGGGTCAGGAACATGGCCGCAATAAAGAGCAGGCCGGTGACCACCGAGGCCAGCCCGGTCCGCGCACCTTCGCCGATGCCTGCGCCGGATTCAACGAAGATCTGGTTGGAGGACACACCGGCCGCACCGCCCGCCACCGCGCCTGCGGCGTCGACCAGGAGCACACGCTCCACATTGGGGATGTTGCCGTCCTTGTCCATGGATCCGGCCCCGCTGGCAAGTCCCACCATGGTGCCCATGGCGTCAAAGAAAATGCTGAGCAGGATCACGAACACCAGCAGCGAGGCGGCAATGCCGCCCAGTGTCTGGAAGGATCCGACCAGGCTGACATCGCCGATCAGGGACAGGTCCGGAGCGCCCCACTCCGGCGTGCTGGGGGTAACCAGCGACCAGCCCGTGGCAACTCCGGCGCCCTGGCTGCCGGGACTCGCCAGCCATTCGACGAGCACGGCGAAGACGGTGGAGGCGACGATGCCGATCAGGATGGCGCCGCGGACCTTGCGGGCCATCAGCACAATGGTGAGCAGCAGGCCGAACACGAAGACCAGGGTGGGCCAGCCCAGCAGTTCGCCGCCGTTGCCCAGTCCCAGCGGAACCGTGGTGCCGGACTCATCCGGATTGCGCCGCACGAACCCTGCATTTACCAGGCCAACGAGGGCGACAAAGAGGCCGATGCCTACCACAATCGCGGTTTTCAGGCTGGCCGGAACGGCCCGGAACACGGCGGTCCGGAATCCGGTGAGCACCAGGATCACCATCGCCAGACCGGCAATGACCACCAGGCCCATGACGTCCGGCCAGGTCAGCCCCTCATTGGTGGCAACCGTAACGGCCACGAAGGCGTTCACGCCCAAACCGGTGGCAATGGCAAACGGGTGCTTGGCCCAGATGCCCATGATCAGCGTCAGCACGCCGGCAACAAGGGCGGTGCCGGCGGCAACTGCCGGACCGGGAAGCGTGTTCCCCATGGAATCCTCGCCACCGAGGATCAGCGGGTTCAGGACCACGATGTAACTCATCGCGAAGAAGGTGGCCAGGCCGCCGCGCACTTCGGTGGAAACGGATGAACCACGTTTGGTGATTTCGAAGTAGCGGTCCAGCTTTGAACCTTGTTTGAGCATGACGCGTCCTCTGACTGAACAAATGGTGGGATGGTGAGGGAAATCCTGCTCTTCGATCTTATCGCGGGCACGTGGCCGTCCCTTGGACCATGGACGGTTAGGCTGAAAGAGTGATGAACTTTGCGCGCAGTTTCTCCCTCAGGTCCGGCCTCGCTGCCGCCGTCGCCGCGCTGGCGCTGTGTGCCGCGTTGCTGGCGACCGCTTCGTACGCTGCCGCCCATGATGAGCTCACCGGTTCCACGCCCGCCGACGGCGAGGTACTCCAGGTTGCTCCCGGTGCCGTGGAGCTGACCTTCTCCAATGTCCCGGCTGCCATCGGCTCGGAAGTGCGGGTGCTCGACGTGGAAGGTACCGACTGGGCCGAAGGCGACGTGCGGATCCTGGACAACATTGCCATGCAGAAGCTCCGGTCCGGTGCTCCGGCGGGCAGTTACACCGTGCAGTGGCGGGTGGTTTCCTCCGACGCCCACCCCATTGAGGGAACCTTCGGATTCTCGGTGGCCGGTAACGGGCAGGCGGCCCCGTCCGCCAGCGCGTCCCCAGGGGAGCCCACCGCCGCGCAGACCCCGGTACTTAACCAGTCCGACGACGCCGGATCGCCCTGGCTGGTCATTGTTCCGGCCGCCGTCGTGCTGTTGGCCGTTGCCGTACTCATTGCCCTGATTGTGCGCCGCCGCCTGCGCGAGGACTGAAGCGGCGTCACCCGCCGGACGGGCAGGAGCCAGCCGGGGGTGCGGCGTCCGCAATGGCCGCCCCCGCCGCCCGGGCCTGCCGGATCAGGCTGCCGAGGGTCGGCAGCAGGCCCACGCCCACCAGATACATCCCGATCTCCCGCAGTGCTGCCGCGGCCATGGGGGCGGAGCCGGCACCCATGGCCCGCGCGAGTTTCCGCAGGTCGGCACGCGAGCAGCTGGTCAGGACCACGTAGTCGGCCAGCAGCAGTTCCCGGCCGGTCCGGACCGCCCATTTTCCGTTGCCGGGCACTGCGGCCGGCAAAAGCCCGCCCGGGGCGGCCGGGGTGATTTCCCGGGCTTCGGAGTTTTCGCGGACGTCCAAGTGGTGGCTGGCGGCATAGGCCTGGAGCAGGCGTACCAGTTCCACCCGTCCGGTGAACACGCCCGGTTCGCCCGAGGCCTCCCGGATGGAATCGGCATCCTGCACCGGCCCATGAATGACGATGGAATCCACTCCCTGCCGGCTTAGCTCCCGGGCCACTGCCAGCCCGCTCAGGCCGCAGCCGATCACCACGGCACCGGTCAGTTCCGTCACTTCCGGCTCCGCGGGGGCATCCGCGTCACGGTCAGTGTCGCTGCCAGTGCCGTCACTGCCGTGGCGCCGGGCGGTCATGGAAAGCTCTTCACGTGGATGTTCCTTCCAGCGGTGTGGGGCCTCCCCAGGCTCCTTCGTCCTGGCGCCGAACCATATCGCCGCGGAAGCCGCAACGGTAGCGTAGGTCACAGTTCGGGCGCGGTACGCTGATGCTAACGACAGCCGGAAGGTGATTGCCGGTTGGGGACCGGAAGGAGCAGCACGTGACTGATTCGACCTGGGGAACCGGGAGTGGTGCGGAAGGGCCCGCAGGCATTGTGGTGGGCGTTGACGGATCGGACCAGAGCATCTGCGCCCTGTTTTGGGCGGCCCGCGAAGCCCGGCGGCGGCAGTGCCCGCTGCATGTGGTGACGGCGTACACCGTGCCCATCTTCGCGGCCTCCTCGATGGACGCCGGCTACACCACGGTGGATGACGAGATGATCCGCGACGGCGCCAAACAGGTTCTCGATGAAGCGGTGGAACGCATCAGCCATTACGGCGTGGAAGTGGTCCCGCGGGTGGAAACCGGAGACGCCGCCGCCGTCCTGCTGGAACTTTCCGAAGACGCCGACCTGATGGTGCTGGGCTCGCGCGGGCGCGGCGGGTTTGTGGGACGCCTGCTCGGATCCGTGTCCAGTGCCCTGCCCGCGCATGCCAAGTGCCCCACGGTAGTGGTTCCGCTGCGCACCGCCGGACGGCTGCCCGACTCAGGCGTGCGTCCGCCGGCCAATTCACCGGACCCGGCCGCGGTGCACCAGGTTGTGGTGGTGGGCGTGGACGGATCCGAACAGGGCCGCGCTGCGTCGCTGGTAGCCGCCGAGCAGGCGCAGGGCATGGGCCTGCCGCTGCGCATCC
Source organism: Arthrobacter sp. Y3224198 (assembly GCF_059090025.1). Classification (NCBI taxonomy): domain Bacteria; kingdom Bacillati; phylum Actinomycetota; class Actinomycetes; order Micrococcales; family Micrococcaceae; genus Arthrobacter; species Arthrobacter sp. Y3224198. The sequence continues at coordinate 27,236 of NZ_JBNHFG010000018.1, read as the reverse complement.
TGTGCGCGCTGCCCCCGTTCAGCGGCTCCCTGGCATGGGTGCCGGCACCGCTGGACATTGAGGCCCTGCACGCGGAGCTGCGCGAACAGCTCGACGCCGGGCGCAACTGGCTGCAAAGCCACTTCCCGGACCTGGAGATGAGTGTCGAACTGGTGGACGGCGCCCCGCCGGAGATCCTGATGGAGCGCACCGCCAATGTGGAGCTGCTGGTGCTGGGCACCCGCGGCCGGGGCGGATTTGCGGGCATGCTGCTCGGTTCCACCAGCCAGAGCGTGCTGCACCATGCCAAGGGCCCGGTGATGGTGGTGCCGGACCACGATGATCCGCGGCTGCTGGACCGCCCGGACTTCGGCCCCATGGTGATGGAGTAGCGGCCGTAAGCTAGGCGTGCTGCTGCCCCTCGTGGACGGCATGGCTGGCCGGCTCCAGCTGGAAGGTGCAGTGCTCGGTGTCGAAGTGGCTGCTCAGGCAGCGGGTGAGCCGGTCCAGCACCTGGTCCATGCCGTCCGGTGTCAGGTGCTCTTCCTCCACCACAACGTGGGCGGAGAACACCGGCACCCCCGAGGTGAGGGTCCAGATGTGGATGTCGTGCGCGTCCGCCACCCCGTCCACGGAGACAATGTGCTCCCGGATCTGCGCCACGTCCACCCCCACGGGGGTGGCTTCCAGCAGCACGTCAATTACTTCCCGCAGCAGTGACCAGGCCCGGGGCAGGATCATCAGGGCAATCAGGATGGAGGCCCAGGCATCGGCGTGCTGGTAGCCGGTCACCATGATCACGACGGCGGAGACCACCACCGCGGCCGAGCCGAGGAGGTCACCGAGCACCTCGAGGTAGGCGCCCCGCACGTTCAGGGACTCCTTCCGTCCCGAATGCAGCACCAGCAGTGAGGCAAGGTTTGCCGCACCGCCCACTACCGCCGCACCCAGCATCAGCCCGGTGTGGACATCTGCGGCCTCGCTGCCCAGCCGGCGCAGCGCTTCCACGAAGATCACCGCGGCAATGACAATCAGCAGCACGGCATTGGCAAGCGCGGCAAGCACCTCCGCCCGCTGGTAGCCGTAGGTGCGCCGGGCGGTCGGCGGCCGGGCGGCGATCCAGGCTGCCAGCAGGGCTATGGACACGCCGGCGGCGTCGGAAAGCATGTGCCCGGCATCGGCCAGCAGGGCAAGCGAGCCGGAGAGCAGTGCGCCGGCCACCTGGATCAGCACCACGGACATGGTGATGACGAAAACGGTGAGCAGGCGGCGGCGGTGTTTTCCGGTGGCGGTGCCGGAGCCTAGGCCGTGGGTGTGGCCGGAGTGGTCACTCATGCTTAAAGGCTAGCCCCAACCAAGTTCGTGCAGCCGTTCATCGTCGATGCCGAAGTGGTGGGCCACCTCATGGATCACCGTGATGCGGACTTCGTCCACCACTTCCTCCCGGCTGGAACACATCCGCAGCAGCGGGCCGCGGAACACCACAATCCGGTCAGGCAGGGAACCGGCATCCCACCAGGAGTCCCGTTCCGTGAGCGGGGTGCCCTCGTAGACGCCCAGCAGTTCCGTATCCGGATCCTCGTGCGGGGCCGGCTCATATTCGTCCTCGATGAAGACCGCCACGTTGTTCATGGCGCGGGCAAGGTCCGCCGGAATGGAGTCCAGTGCGGCTTCCACGCAGGCTTCGAACTCGTCCGGATTCATCTCGATGGGCACCCCTCCACTGTAGTGGCGCAGGCCTCACCGGAGCCGTTTTGGATATTCCGGAAAATAGCCCTATAGTTTTAGAGTCCACAAGGGCGCGAAACGACTGGAACACAGCCGCTTCGAGCCCTGTGTGTTCTGTTGGCCCCCATCGTCTAGCGGCCTAGGACACCGCCCTTTCACGGCGGCGGCACGGGTTCGAATCCCGTTGGGGGTACTCAGGAGTGGTAAATGAACCGGAAATCATCTGGTAGAGTTGACACTCGTGAAAAGCAAGGCCCTGTAGCGCAGTTGGTTAGCGCGCCGCCCTGTCACGGCGGAGGTCGCGGGTTCAAGTCCCGTCAGGGTCGCTCAGATTTTCTGAAGCGATTTGGAAGATCACGGTGATCATCGGTTGATGATGCCAGGCTCTGTAGCTCAGTTGGTAGAGCGTTCGACTGAAAATCGAAAGGTCACCGGATCGACGCCGGTCGGAGCCACCAGCTAAAACCCCGTACTGCCCGCAAGGGTCAGGACGGGGTTTTTCTTTTGCCCCGGGACCGCCTTCCGCCCGCGTCCACAGGCGGTCCGGGTGCGGCCTGCACAAGGCCCGGCCCCCGGGATACGCTGAACCCATGGATGAGCTGCGCAACACATCAACGGCAAACACCCCCGTCGCCCCGGCCTCCGCCGCACCGGCAGCGCCGCAGGCAGAAGCGGGTAGCACTGCAGTGGGCGGGCGCACCGCCATCGGCGAGCAGGCCGTGGCCAAGGTGGCTGCCATTGCTGCCCGCGCCGTTCCCGGTGTTTTCGCCCTCGGCAACCCCGCGGGGCGGGCGCTGGGGGCGGTACGCGACGCCGTCGGCGGTTCCAGCGCCACCCAGGGGGTGCACGTGGAAGTGGGGGAGCGCGAAGTGGCCGTGGATATCAGCCTGATAGCCGTCTATGGCAATGCCCTGACCACCGTGGCCAATAACGTGCGCGCGGCTGTCTACGGTGCCGTGGAACAGCTGGTGGGGCTGCGGGTGGTCGAAGTCAACGTGGACATCACCGACGTGCAACTGCCCACCGATACCGCGGATCAGGCTGCCAAGCCGGTGACCGGCGCCAAAGCGGTATAGGGTCAAAAGACGTTCCTTGCAGGACGCACCGGACCAGCCGGCCGGTCAGAAGCATGCCGGCCAGAAGCACAGGGTATGAGGCAGGGGAAATGAAACCAACCGTGGTGGGAATGGCAACGGGCGCCGTACTGGCGTTCGCGGCACTGATATTCGATTTTTGGGGCTTTCTGCTGACCGCCCTGTTTATTGCGGTCGGCGCCCTGCTAGGCCGCGCTGCCGAAGGCAAGATCGACTTCCGCAGTGTTTCCGACGCCCTGACCGGCCGCCGCTCCTCTTCGTGAGCAGCACCGTTATGACTGCGCCGCCGGCCCTGGCCACCGGAGCGGGACTTGCCGGGCACAACCGGATCAGCACCCAGGCGCTGACCAGCACCGCCAAGGCCGCCGCGTCCGAGTGCTTCGGGGTGCCGCCGCAGCAGGTACGGGTCACCTGGCGGGATGACCGCGGGCTGCTGTCCCTTGCCCTTTCCCTCCCCATCCCGCTGCCGCCGCTTGCTGCGCTGACTCCGGCCATGCTGGAGCATGCCGGCGGAACCGTGCTGGAACGTGCCCGTGCGGCCAAGCCCGTCCTGCTGCAGCGGGTCTCCGAGCTCACCGGGTCCCGGCTGTCCCGCGTGGATATCCGCATCACCGGCGCCCTCGCGGTGGAAGGCAGGCGGGTACGGTGAAGCGTTCCGACATTGAACTGACCAGCCGGATCCTCACGCGGGAAACACACTCGGCCCGTACCCCGGCGGCCGTGACTGCTGCCGTCCCGGGCCTGCTCTTTTTCCTCTATGTCCTGCTGGAATCGGTGCTCCAGGCGCTGGGGCAGGAGGCCTGGCTGATTGATCCGCCCACGTTCGGGCGGTGGCTGGCAGGGCTTCCGGCCAAAGCGGATCCGTTGATCCTCGGCTTGTCCGGCGGGTTGACCTTCCTGGCCGGGCTGGTGTTCTTCTTTCAGGGCGTGCTGCCGGGACGGCGTGCCCGCTATGCCCTGCCCAACCCGCGTGCCGCCGTCGTGGTGGACGCTGAAGTCCTTGCCGCGTCCCTGGCCCGTTGTGCACGTGCCCGGGCCGGCGTCACGCCGCAGCAGGTGCTGGTGACCGTGGGGCGGACCGCCGTTGATGTGCAGATCCGGCCGACATCCGGCACACCGGTGGACCCCGAAGCGGTCCGGACCGCGGTGGAAGAGGAACTGCAGCTGACCAAGCTGGACCCGCAGCCGGCGGTCCGTGTGCAGATTGCCCAGACGGGGGTGATTGGACAGTGAATGCGACTCCGAGGACCCTGAACCGCGTCCTGCTGGCCCTGCTGGGCCTGCTGCTGATGGGCATCGGCGGCGGGCTCGCCCTGATTTCCGCCTGGCCGGATGCGGCCTCCGCCTGGCACCGTTTTGCCGCCCGGGCCGGTGAAAGCCTTGCCTCTGCCTTCGCCGCCACGGGTATGCCCGGCAGCGGGTCGAGCTGGATCTGGGTGGCCGTTGCGCTGCTGTCCTTCGTCGGCGTAGTGCTGATGGTCCTGTGGATGGCCGGTCAGGGCGGCGGGCGCACGGACACGTTGGTCTCGGAATACGACGACGACGGCGCCGCGGGCCGGGTGGCCATCAGCGGCGGCGTGGCCGAGCAGGCCCTGCGCACCGCCCTGCAACAGGATCCGGACGTGGCCGGCGCCGCCGTCAGTACCTATCGGGTGAAGGGAAGCAGTGCACTGCGGGTGCGGATCACCCCGCGCCAGGGCGCTGCCCCGCACCTGATTGCCGCCGATGCCACTGCCCTGGTGGAATCCCTGGACCTGGCCCTCGGTCATCAGGCCCCGGTGCTGCTCAGCCTCGAAGCTGGCCGGCGGCTGCGCTTCAGCCGGGAAGACCGGGTCCGGTAGGACCGGCTAGGACGCCCGGGCCAGCTGCCGGATGGGAATCCAGCGGGAGGCCAGGCGCCGGTAGGCAGCCGCGGCGCCGGTCATGTCGCCGTCGGCCAGGGATTCGATCCCCAGCCGGACATCCGAGGGCGAGTCGTCGGGGAACACCAGGTCCGCCACCGGTCCGTAGTCCAGTTCCAGCACGGCATCGGGGTCAAAGACCTCCAGCCAGGCGGTGAGCTCGGCGAGTTCGTCCAGCAGGTCCAGCTCCGGTGCGGCCAGGGCCAGCGACGCCGAGGCGGCGCGGGCCCGTTCGATGCATTGCAGCACCGGGGCCGAGAGCCGCACGGTCTGCACATGGCCTTCGTCTTCCACCACTTCGGTGTGGTCTTCCTCGTGCAGGAGCACAAACCAGCCGAAGGGCACGCCCCAGGTGGCCGAGCGGGTGTGCAGCTTGGCCAGTGAATCGGCGAAGGAATCGGGGTCCAGACGGGCCGCATGCGCCTCGCGGGCCACTTCGGGCACCAGCACGTCCACCAGCGGCCCGCGGATGGACTCGCCGAGGGACTCAGCCGCCAGGGAGGTCCGCACGGCCAGCTGGTTGGGGCAGTACAGGCGGTTGGTCACCCCCTCCTGGGCGGGATAGTGCAGCACCCGCACCAGGTCCGTGGCGTTGTGCGGAAACGGGTCTGAGACCACCCGCACCAGCCGGCGGACGGCGTCGGTGCGTTCCAGGACCTCGGTTTCGTGGCGTCCGCGGGCACGCTGTTCCATGATGGCCAGCTGCTGGGTGTCATCGAACGCATCCAGCGGTTCGTAGACCCGCAGGTAGGACACGAACGGGAAGGTCCGGTACAGCGACTGCTGCGGATGCCGCGCCACGGCTAGTCCAGTTCCACAATCACGGGAGCGTGGTCGGAGGCGCCCTTGCCCTTGCGCTCTTCCCGGTCGATCACCGCGCCGGTCACGCGCTTGGCCAGCGCGGGGGAGCCCAGGACAAAGTCGATGCGCATGCCCTGGCGCTTGGGGAAGCGCAGCTGCGTGTAGTCCCAGTAGGTGTAGACACCCGGGCCGGGGTTGAACGGGCGGACCACGTCGGTGAAGCCGGCGTCGAGGAAGTCCTTGAAGGCCTGCCGCTCGGGTTCGGTGATGTGGGTGGCGTTCTGTGCGCGGAACCAGTCGATGTCCCACACATCGTCATCCTGCGGGGCAATGTTCCAGTCACCCATGAGCGCCAGGTTCAGTGAGGGGTCGGCGGTGATCCACTCTGCGGCGTGGTCCTTGAGGGTCTTCAGCCACTGAAGTTTGTAGGGCATGTGCGGATCATCCACTGCACGGCCGTTGGGCACGTACAGGCTCCATACCCGCACGCCGCCGCAGGTGGCGCCGATGGCCCGGGCTTCCGCCACAGTGGTGTCTGCCGTCTTGCCGAAGTGCGGCTGGTCCGGGAAGGTGCGCTCGACGTCGTCGAGGCCAACACGGGAGGCGATGGCCACGCCGTTCCACTGGCTCAGCCCGAAGTGCGCCACCTCGTAGCCGTTCTTTTCGAACAGTTCCCAGGGGAAATTCTCGTCCTTCGCCTTGGTTTCCTGGATGGCCAGGACATCGACGTCGGAGCGCTGCAGCCAGGCCTCGATGCGGTCGGCTCGGGCGCGGATGGAGTTTACGTTCCAGGTAGCAATCTTCACACTGCTACGTTACCCAATCCCGACCGCTCCCACACGGCGCCGCGGACCGGTCCGTTCCGGGACCGTGCGCCGCGGCGCCGTTTGCGAAGCGGATCAGTGCGGACGGGCTACTTCCACCAGGTATCGGCCACCGTGACGGGCACGGTCCGCTTGTGCCGGGTCATCAGGAAGCGTGCCTCGATCTTCTCCGCCTGGTCGGCGGGGATGTCCTCACCCTCCAGGTAGCCGTCAATCGTGTCGTAGGTCAGGCCCAGCTCGGTCTCGTCGGTCTGACCGGGCTTGTCATCGAGCAGATCGGCGGTGGGTGCCTTGGCAATGAGCTTCTCCGGGGCACCGAGCTCTGCGAGCAGTGCCCGGTTCTGGCGCTTGTCCAGGCCGGAAAGGGGCAGGATGTCCGCGCCGCCGTCGCCGAACTTGGTGAAGAATCCGGTGACGGATTCGGCGCCGTGGTCGGTGCCGATCACCAGCAGGTTGTGCTGCCCGGCCACTGCGTACTGCGCGGTCATGCGTACCCGGGCCTTGATGTTGCCCTTGTTGAAGTCCGTGATCTTCTCGCCGGTCATCTTGACGTACTCGTCTTCGAAGCCGTCCACGGCCGCGCCCACGTTATAGACCAGGGACTGTGACGGGGCAATGAATTCAAGGGCGGCCTGGGCGTCCTCTTCGTCATGCTGGACTTTGTAGGGCAGGCGCAGGGCGATGAACGTGGCTTCGGTCCCTTCGGCCGTCAGCTCGTCCGCCGCCATCTGGGCCAGCTTGCCCGCGAGGGTGGAGTCCACACCTCCGCTGATGCCCAGCACAAAACCCTTGGTGTGCGAGGCGTGCAGGTAGTTTTTGAGGAAGTCCACCCGGCGGCGGATTTCCGCGGCCGCATCAATAGTGGGCTGAACTCCCAATTCGGCAATGATTTCCTCTTGTAGTTCACGCATGGACCACAGCCTATATCCGCAGCCGGAGCCCGTGCCCGCGCCAGCGGCGCGCGGAGTTCGCGGCAGCGGCGTCGCAAAGATGCGTAAAACCGCTCCGGAGCGGGTAACTGGCTAGGATTAAGCCATGACATCGCCCGCGATTGCTCCCGCCCGTGCCCGCCTGTTGGACCTGATCATGGAGCTGGCGGTGGTCCGCGGCAAGGTGGTGCTGTCCTCCGGCGCCGAAGCGGACTATTACATTGACCTGCGCCGCGTGACGCTGCAGCACGAAGCGTCCGCCCTGGTGGGTGAGGTGATGCTGGACCTGCTGGACGGCGCCGGCATCGAGTTCACCAACGCAGGCGGCCTGACCATGGGCGCCGACCCCGTCGCCACCGCGCTGATGGCCGCGGCCTCCCGCTCCGGCCGGGCAGTGGACGCGTTTGTGGTGCGCAAGGCGCAGAAGTCCTACGGCATGGGCCGCCAGGTGGAGGGCCCGGATGTCTCCGGCCGGAACGTGGTGGTCCTGGAAGACACGTCCACCACGGGCGGCTCCGCCCTGACCGCCGTCGAAGGCGTCCGGAAGGCCGGCGGCAACGTAGTGGCCGTGGCCGTGATCGTGGACCGCGACACCGGCGCGAAGGAGCGGATCGAAGCCGAGGCCGGAGTGCCCTACCTGTTTGCGTTCGGCAAGGATGAACTCGGCCTCGAATAGCCGCGGCAACCGGCCCGGCACCGGCCCGCAGGAGCCGGAGAACAGCAAGGACCCCGGGGAATTCCTCCGGGCGGCGGCGGACCTCCACCGCGTATCCCGGCGCCGGTTCCTGGCCGGATCCCTGGGCGGCCTGCTGCTCGCTGCCGATCTGGGCATCACGTCGCGGATCCAGCGCTACCGGGAGGAACTTGAAATCCTCCGGGTGCCGGACGCAGACGCCGAACGGCGTTTCCCCCGCGCCATGTGGTTCCTCTTCCCGGGGTACAAAACCAGCTGGGAGGAAACCCGGTGGATTCTCGGCTCGCTGCGCCCGGCTCTGTCTGCCAAGGGACAGCTGGCGGCGGTGGGCTACTCCAACCTGGGCCTGGACGTGGGCGACATCCTGGATGCGGTGCACGGGTATATCCTCGAGCGCCGGCTGGAACGGATCTATTTCTACGGCCACAGCTTCGGCGGGATGGTTGCCGTGCAGGTGGCGGCCGGCCTGCGCGAGCGCGGCGTCAGCGTGGAACTGATCATCCTGGATTCCAGTCCGTCCGGACGGAACGACGTGCTGGACCGGGCCATGTTCCGCGGTGCGGTGTTCCTTTACGACGCCGGCTACCGGGTGCCGCTGGGGCTGCGCGGCGGCTACGAACTGGGCGAGCGCGTGATGCACAAGGACGAACGCTCCTGGCGGACCATCGGCGAGCAGACACTGGCCCAGCTGTCCCCGCTGGCGCCTTCCAGTACCCTGATCCAGTCCGAGGCGTCGTATATCTACCACTTCTCGGCTAAGCGCTTCACGGCTGCCCTGGGCGGCACCAAAGCCGCCTTCATCGGCAATCCGGCAGACACCACCGTGAACTACGCGGCGGCGCGGGAGGCGTGGGCGGCGGCGTTCGGCCAGAACATGCTGACCAACTCGCTGGTCACCGGCAACGCCCGTCCCGCCCACGCCAGCCCGCAGTGGAACCCGGACATCTATGTGGATGTTGTCCGGCACGTGCTCCGGCTCTACGACCCGGCCCCCGCAGGTGGTGTAGAGGCCGAGGAGTAGCCGGCCTTAGATGGTGTTGATCAGGTCCGACACCGAATTCATGATCTGGGTGGGGCGGAACGGGTACCGGTTGATGTCCTCGCGCTGGGTGATGCCGCTGAGCACCAGCACGGTGTGCAGGCCCGCCTCGATGCCGGCCACAATGTCGGTGTCCATCCGGTCACCGATCATGGCCGTGGTTTCCGAATGGGCATCGATCTTCCGCATGGCGGAGCGGAACATCATGGGGTTGGGTTTGCCCACAATGTACGGCTCCATCTTGGTGGCTGCGGTAATCAGGGCGGCAATGGCGCCGGTGGCCGGCAGCACGCCCTCCTGCGAGGGACCCGTAACGTCCGGGTTGGTGGCGATGAAGCGGGCGCCGCCCAGGATCAGCCGGATGGCCTTGGTGATGGTGCCGAAGGAATAGGTACGGGTTTCGCCCAGCACCACATAGTCCGGGTTGGTGTCCGTGAGGATCATGCCCGCCTCGTGCAGCGCCGTCGTCAGACCCGCCTCGCCCACCACGAAGCAACGGCCGGGAGCACCCGAATTCTTCACCTGGTCCTTAAGGAACTCAGCCGTTGCCAGGGCGGAGGTCCACAGGTTCTCCTCAGGCACCTCCAGGCCGGAGGCCCGCAGCCGTGCCGCAAGGTCCCGCGGCGTGTAGATGGAATTGTTGGTGAGGACAAGGAACCGCTTGGAGGTTGCCACCCAGCGGTCAATCAGCTCCGCAGCACCCGGAATCGGATGGTTTTCGTGGACCAGGACCCCGTCCATGTCCGTCAGCCAGCACTCAATGTTCTCGTTTTCGCCCACGGTCTCCCATTTCTCACAGCATTGCCTGGTGTCCCCGCACACAGCTTGGCGTTCCAGCCGGCGCCGCGGCGGGCACAGCCAGTCTTTCACCTTAGGCTGGAAGGGTGATAGACAGCAGCCCCCGCGAACCCCTTGATGACGCCGCAGAAGAAACCGCACCCACGCACCAGATCGGTGTCGGCCCGTGGGAAGGCCCGCTTCCGGAAGGTGACCACTGGGATCCGGAACTGCTCGCGAACGGGGACGCCCGCAACGTCGTCGACGAATACCGCTACTGGAAACACGAGGCGATTGTCGCGGACCTGGACACCAAGCGGCATCCCTTCCACGTCGCCATCGAGAACTGGCAGCACGACTTCAACATCGGCACGGTGGTGCGCACGGCCAATGCGTTCATGGCTCGGGAAGTGCACATCATCGGACGACGCCGGTGGAACCGCCGCGGCGCCATGGTGACCGACCGCTACCAGCACATCCGCAACCACCCGACGGTGGAGGACTTCGTTGCCTGGGCGCACGGCGAGGGCCTGCGCATCATCGGGATCGACAACTTCCCCGATTCCGTGCCGCTGGAAACCTATGAGCTGCCGGAAAACTGCGTGCTGGTGTTCGGACAGGAAGGCCCCGGCCTGAGCCCGGAGGTCCATGCGGCCGCCGACGCCACCCTGTCCATCGCCCAGTTTGGCTCTACCCGGTCCATCAACGCCGGGTCGGCCGCCGCCATCGCCATGCACGGCTGGATCCGCCGGCATGTGTTCGGCCAGAAAGTCGGCTAACGGGCCATCCCGTCATCGAAGGAAGGGGCCGGCCGAGTGCGCCCAGGCCCCTTCCTGCGGTTTTATTCAGCCAGCTCGCGAGGCCGCCGCGTCGATAACCCCGGCCAGGTCGCGGGGACGGCTCCACATCGGCCAGTGCCCGGTGGGGAGGTCGACGGTGTCGACGTTTTCCAGGTGTGCCGTTTCGGCAAACATGGGATTTCCGCCCCGGGCCAGCTCCAGCACCTGTTCGCTCGGGATAGAGCAGCACACCAGGGTAGTCGGGACCGAACGGCGGGCATCGTTCGTGAGTTCAACGGGCTGGCGAAGCACGGGCCCCGGCTCCGGAACCGCCCGCGCCCGGAACCGTTCGAGCACCTCCGGGCTAAGGCCTTCGAGGCTGGCCTGGGCACCAAGGGCGTCGAACGGGGGCAGCGGCAGCTCCGCCAGGTCTTCGGGAAGGCCGGGGGCAAAAACACTGCCGGTCGCCACGGGACCGGAGTCCACCCACACCACCCGTCGGACCAGCTCAGGGTGCCGGTCGAGGACGAGGCTGACCGGGAAATTTGCCCCGCTGTGGGCAACGATCACCACGGGCTGACCGTGGCGGCCGGCGGCGTCTCCGATAGCCTCGGCTTGATCGTTCAGCGTCCGTTCCGCGCGCCCGGGGTCGTCGCCGTGGAGGCCCGGCAGCGTCAGGGCGGTCACAGGGGAACTGTCGGTGGCCAGGTGGTCCCGGACTTCATCCCAGGCCCAGGCGCCGAGCCAGTGGCCGGAGATCAGGAGGATGGCGGGGCGGCTTGCAGTAGTAGTCATGGGACGACTCTCGCATCCCCGGCAGACAGGTGTATGTCACTATTTATGGCATGAATCTGCATTCCCGAGCAGGAATTTGCGCAGGCGGGCATGAAGCGGACTGAGCGGCTCCACGCTGTGTCCGAGATGCTGCGCCGGAACGGTACGCGGGGCTGTTCCGCGGAGCGCCTGGCGAATGAGTTCGGCGTGTCCGTGCGGACCATCAAGAGAGACCTCGATGCGCTGGAGCGGAGCGGGGCACCGTTGTGGTCCCGGCCGGGACCGGGCGGAGGCTACGGGCTGGCCACCGGTGCGTCCTTGCCGCCCGTCAGCCTGTCCCCGGCGCAGGCCGTGGCACTCATGGCAGCGGTTACCGCTGCCTCCGACGCCCCGTACGCCGACCTGGCCGCAGCCGGAGCGCGGAAGGTCATGGATGTCCTCGACCCCGGAACCCGGGCACGGGCTGCCGAGCTGGCCGGGCGGGTCTGGATCAACACGGCACCCTCCTCGCCGCGGACGGTCCGGTCGGCCCTGGAGGAGGCGATGGCGGAGCAGCGGGTGGTCCGCATCCGCTACACGTCGGCGGGCGGCAGCACCACCACCCGCGACGTCGAGCCAGTGCTGTTCGCCTCCACCAACGGCAAGTGGTACCTCGTTGGGTGGTGCCGGCTGCGCAACGCAATGCGATGGTTTGCCGTACCGCGCATCGAGCGGGCCAGCGTCACCCGGACCGCCTGCAGCGGCCACACCGTCGAAGAGGTGGGGGAACCCCCGGCGAACGCCAGGCCGGTGGACACGTAGGCCCTTAACCTGCAGCGCCACCTGATGCCGCAAGGGTACTTGTGACTAGGATGTAGGAAGCCAATGAGGGCCCGGCCCTGCCGCAATCGACCTTGGAGTGAGCATGCCTATTGCAACCCCGGAGATTTATGCCGAGATGATCGACCGAGCGAAGGCGGGAGGCTTTGCGTATCCGGCCGTGAACGTCACCTCCTCGCAGACCCTCAACGCTGCGCTCGCCGGTTTCGCCGAGGCAGGTTCGGACGGCATCGTGCAGGTATCCACCGGCGGCGCGGCCTACTGGTCCGGAGCCTCCGTGAAGAACATGGTCACCGGCTCCCTCGCCTTTGCCGCGTATGCGAAGGAAGTAGCGAAGAGCTACAACGTGAACATTGCCCTGCACACCGACCACTGCCCCAAGGACAAGCTCGAAGATTTTGTCCTGCCGCTGCTGGCCGCCTCCGAAGCCGCCGTGAAGCGCGGTGAGGACCCCATCTTCAACTCGCACATGTGGGACGGCTCCGCCGAAACCCTGGAGGACAACCTCCGCATTGCCCAGGAACTGCTGGCCCGCACCTCAGCGGCCAAGATGATCCTTGAGGTGGAAATCGGCACCGTGGGCGGTGAAGAGGACGGCGTGGAGAACGCCATCAACGAAAAGCTCTACACCACCGTCAAGGACGGCATGGCCACCATCGAAGCCCTCGGCGACGGCAGCAAGGGCCGCTACATCACCGCGCTGACCTTCGGCAACGTGCACGGCGTGTACAAGCCCGGCGGCGTGAAGCTGCGCCCGGAAATCCTCAAGGATATCCAGGACGAGGTCGGCGCTTCCATCGGCAAGGACCGCCCGTTCGACCTGGTCTTCCACGGCGGTTCGGGATCCTCCGCCCAGGAGATCGCCGACGCTGTCTCCTACGGCGTCATCAAGATGAACATCGACACCGATACCCAGTACGCCTACACCCGCCCGGTGGCGGACCACATGCTGCGCAACTACGACGGCGTGCTGAAGGTAGACGGCGAAGTGGGCAACAAGAAGCAGTACGATCCGCGCGTTTGGGGTGCCTCCGCCGAAAAGGGCATGGCCGCGCGCGTGGTCGAAGCAGCACAGAACCTCGGATCGGCAGGCAAGGCGCTCTAATGTCAGACGAATTCCGCAAGAACCTGCTCGGCCCCGACGCCACCTACCTGCCGGAGGAGAGCGACGTCGTCGCCCGCCTCGAGGCCGGAGACGAACCGGTGGACCTCGCGGCTCGGTTCCCCACTTCATCGCAGGTTTGGGCCGCGTTGGCCGATGAGGCGTTCGAAGAGGGCCAGAACGTGGAGTCCTACGCGTACGCCCGGGTCGGTTACCACCGCGGGCTGGACGCCCTGCGCCGTGCCGGCTGGCGCGGCGTCGGGCCCATCCCGTGGTCGCACGTCCCCAACCGTGGCTTCCTGCGCTCGCTGTACGCGCTGGGCCGCGCAGCCGCAGCCATCGGCGAAACCGAGGAAGTGGACCGGATCCGCAAATTCCTCGACGACTCCGACCCGAAGGCCAAGGCAGCCATCGAAGGCCAGACGGTCTAGGCATCCGGTGAAAGCCGGCGGTCCCTGCTGCGGGGGCCGCCGGCTTTTTGCTGCCCTCTGCCGGCCGTTATCCGGCTGCGGTGCGGGAACGGTGCCGACGCACGGCCGCACGGTTGGCACAGCGCACCGAGCAGTACCGCTGCCTGCCGTTACGGGTGACGTCAGCGACCACCTTGCGGCACGGTTCCGCGGCGCACCGTGCGAGCCGGTGCATGCCCCGGGTCACCAGATGCAGGGAGGTGCCTACGCTGATGATGGCCCGCAGCACCGACGGCAGCGATTCGTCATTGTCGCGGTAGTGCAGGTGCCAGCCTTCGCCGTCGTGGTTCGTGAGCCGGGGATAGGCTGCGGCGTCGGCCATTTGCGCGTTCAGCAGCGCCGCCCGCTCCTCCGGATCAGATGTATCCACCACTGCCAGCCACTCGTTGATGAGGGTGCGGGTGCGCGGAAGATCGTCCGGGCGGGCAGGGAAGGTCATGGTCATGCCGGCCTCCAGGGTCCGCTCCACCAGCGCCTCCCGGCTGCCCGGCCAGTCGTTTGCCAGCGACGCGGCCAGCAGTACGGCGTATTCTCCGTAAGGGTTGAGATGCATAAGGCCATTACAGCATTGTTGGGTCCATGCATATCAGCCCGGTCTCGAACCACGATCTCCAAGTAGCTGACGTCAGCCACGAACATTCCTGGATGACGGAATCCCGCCACCGGGTATCCGCCGGCGTCCTTCTCTATGTCCGGTGTACGTAGTGCCGGGTAAGGCGGGTGGATCTGCAGGCCCAGGCACAGCTTGTTCCTGCGGGTATCAGCCGGGTAGTAGGGGTGTAGTGCACCGCCGGGGAAGGCGCCTAGGCTGGACCCGACGCGAAAGGCCGGTGCGGGCATGGATAAGTTCGATTTCCGGAAGTCCTACCCCGAGCTCTACTCGCCGGGGCGCCGGGACTTCACGCTCGTGCAGGTGCCGCCTCTCCAGTACCTGGCCGTGGACGGACATGGCAACCCAAACACTTCCGAGGACTACGTGCAGGCGCTGGAATGCCTGTATCCGGTGGCCTACACACTGAAGTTCCGGTCCAGGAGCGAGCTGGAGCAGGATTTCACCGTGGCTCCGCTGGAGGGCCTGTGGCGGGCGGCCGACCCGGAGGTCTTTGTCCGGGGCGACAAGGACTCGTGGGACTGGACCATGCTGCTGGCGCAGCCGGAGTGGATCACGGCCGTCATGGTGGAGGAAGCGGTGGAATCCGTGGCCGCAAAGAAGGACCCGCCGGGGCTGGACCGGGTCCGGCTCCTCCCGTTGGAGGAAGGGCTGTCGGCGCAGATCCTGTTCACCGGCCCGTACGACGACGAGGCGCCGGTGCTCGCGCGGCTGCACCACATCTGGATGCCTGAGCACGAGCTGACGTTCAACGGCGACCACCACGAGGTCTACCTCAACGACCCCCGCCGTACGGCCCCTCAGAAGCTGCGCACGGTGCTGCGCCAGCCGGTGCGGCCGGCCTGACTCAGGCCCTTCTCTGCGAAGAGATAGTGCACCGGCACGGAGGCTGCCGTGAAAAGCGTTTCGAACATCCCCATGGCCACGAGCAGAAGGGGAACTACAACCGGTCCGCGTCCGTACCGGGCCCGCCACTTTTCGGTTTTCCCGCGATGTTGCCGCGGGTCTCCGCCGATGTCACTGTGCTGCCCCCCATTTCGACGGCGCCGTGCCGCCCCTACGGAGAATAAACACTAGTGCACGGGCCGGGTCTCATTCAGGGCTGGCGGCCGGGGCCAGGGCTGCATAGACCACGTAGTTGTCATCGAAGCGGCCGGTCTTGGGGTCATAACCGTCGCAGGTGATCAGGCGTAACTCCGGACCTGCGGTGTTGCCGTAGACCTTCTGCGTGGGAAATGAATCCTTGGCGTACTGCTCGGCTGCCTGCACTGCGAACACGGCCGTGCTGCCGTCTTCCCGGAGGATATTGATCCGGTCCCCGGGTGCGAGGCGGCGCAGGTCCGCGAAGATTCCCGGTCCGCCGCCCTCGGCATTGACGTGGCCGAGGAACACCGCCGGTCCCGTCTCCCCCGGGGTGGGGGAGTGCTCGTACCAACCGGCGGGCGATCCCGGTGCTCCGGGAGGCACCTCCAGGGCACCCTGGTCATCCAGACCCAGGCGGATGACCTTGGACTCCGCTCCGATGGCCGGGATGGCCAACGACGCCGGCGCGGACTCGGGCAGCGACACCGCCGGGGCTGCCGGTGCGGACGGCGGTGCCGGGGTGGCCGGCAGTGAAGAGACCTGCGGGCGGGTCGTGCCGGAGGGGGCGGTCAACGGCCCGGGATTCCCGGCGTCCGGACCGTTTGCACTGCAGCCGGTGGCCAGCAGTGCGGGCAGCAGGACGGCAGCCGCCGCAGCGGCCCGAAGGCTGCTGCGGCGGCCGACCCTGCGGGTGCTGGTCAGGCCGGTCATGCCGGTACGTTCCGGTTGCCGGGTATTCCTGCCATGGGGTGCCCTTTTCCGGTTCGCTCAGGCGGTCCGGCGCCGGCGCACCACGTAGGTTCCGCCCGCTGCGGCCGCCAGCACCAGGCCGCCGCTCAGTGCGAGGATTCCGGCGTTGGATTCCTCGGGTGCCTGGGTGATGCCGGTGTTGGCCCCGCCGGCGGGCATCTTATCCACCTGCGGGACAACCCAGGTGCCGTTGGCATCCATGTGGCCCTGAGGTGCGGACACCGCAGCCATCGGCTTGGTCGAATCTTCGCAGCCGATGCCATCCATGTCGTTGTCCAGATGGGCACCGTAGCGCGGGTGGGTGGAAGGGATGTTGTACACGTTTTCCGCGGCTGCTTCGTCGCAGTTGACGTAGGGCGGCTTTGGGTGGCCGCCCCCGCCGTCGTTACCGCCGCCACCTCCGGGGCCGGCGGCCATCGCCGGTCCTGCCGAAAGGAGTCCGAACCCGGTAAGGGCCGCGAAAGTGAGGCCTGCTGTCGTCTTTTTCATCTGATTCCCTGCTTTCTGAGTAAAGGAGGGCATCCAGGAGTTGGATGACGCTGAAAGCCTAGGTACCCGCACAGCCGGGGCGCTTCCCCATAGGGGGATTTTGGTCCGTCGAACCGCCAATTAGTTCGTGTGGGCAAAAGTTGTCCTCGGGCAACAGCTCTGGACGGGGGCATGGGGTTGTTGAGAGCCGTCAGGCAGGTTAAAAGCTCCGTTCCGGGAAAAATCGACCGGTTTGGGAAATCCCTGCGCTGCGCAGTGGCAGGAAATACCCAAACCGTAGGGGATTTCCCAAACTGTGGGGAATCCTGCCTGCGCCGGCCCGCCAGGGTGTTCATAGTGCAGTAGATGCTGCCCGGAGTGTGGCCAGACAGCATCAACTGCACTATGAAGGCGACGCGCACCTCAGGGCAGGATGGTGGTGGTTACCGCGACAATCTGCGGGGTGGCCGGAACGGAGCTGAAGCCAAATTTCACCGGCGGCTCGATCCGGTGCAGCGGACCCAGATCCGTACCGTCCCAGGCTGCCGTAATGCCGGTCAGGGACCGGATGGAGCGAGCCCCGTAGAACTCCCTCCGTCCGCCGCCCGCAGACCCCGCCGTCTGCACTCCCGGCACCAGCAGCCCGGCCACCGGGTTGATCATCCGCAGCCACCTGGGGGACACCGCCAGCGGTCCTGGTACGTGTTCCAGCAGCCGCCCGAGGAACGTCACCGGGCCCAGGGCCATGTCCAGGCGCAGCGGCCCGGCCGCCACGCGAAGCACGCCCGCCGCGGGGTCAGCGGCATCCAGCTGCGTGTCCACCGGCGCCACCACCGTCCGGTCAAACCGGTAGGTGCTGCCCACATACTCCGCCACCGCCTCGGAGGGCGCCAGCAGGGTCCGCACGCCGGCGTCGTCCTCCGCCATCACATCGGTGAAGGCACCCAGCGGGGAGTCCGTCCAATGCCCCACTACCAGCCGCGTGCCGGAGGCGGTGCCCAGTCCGGCTATGTACCCGCGGAATCGGTCCATAGCGCCCACCGTACCCGCGCCAGTGCCCGGAATACTCCCTTCCATGTCGTATCCCGGGGAAGGTAAAGCGTGATCGGCTAAACTTGGCAGGTAAGAGCCCCGCAACCTGCACAAAGGTTTGCCGTTACGGATTGACCGGCAGGTCCAGGGGCGTTCTCATGCACGGTAGCGGATCTGCACCACGCAGCTCCCGGCCGTAACTAATGGGGGAGGATCCCATGCCAGCAATTGTCATCGTCGGCGCCCAGTGGGGCGACGAAGGTAAAGGTAAGGCCACCGATCTGCTCGGCGGGCGCGTTGACTACGTCGTCAAGCCCAACGGCGGAAACAATGCCGGCCACACCGTCGTCGTCGGCGGTGAAAAATACGAACTCAAGCTGCTGCCTGCAGGCATCCTCAGCCCCAACGCCATTCCCGTGATCGGCAACGGCTGCGTGGTGAACCTCGAGGCGCTCTTCGCCGAGATTGACGGGCTCGAGTCCCGCGGCGCCGACACATCCAAGCTGCGCATATCCGCCAACGCACACCTGGTCGCTCCGTTCCACCAGGTCATGGACAAGGTCACCGAACGGTTCCTGGGCAAGCGTGCCATCGGCACCACCGGCCGCGGCATCGGCCCGGCCTACATGGACAAGGTGGCCCGGCTGGGCATCCGCGTCCAGGATATCTTCGACGAATCCATCCTGCGCCAGAAGGTGGAAGGATCCCTGAAGCAGAAAAACCAGCTGCTGCTGAAGGTCTACAACCGCCGCGACGTGGACGCCGAAGAGATGGTCCAGTACTTCCTCTCCTACGCGGACCGGCTGCGCCCCATGGTCATCGACTCCACCTACGAGCTGAACACGGCCCTGGACGAGGGCAAGGTCATCCTGATGGAAGGCGGCCAGGCCACGTTCCTGGACGTTGACCACGGCACCTACCCGTTTGTCACCTCCTCGAACCCCACCGCGGGCGGCGCATCCGTCGGTTCGGGCATCGGCCCCACCCGGATCAACCGGGCCGTGGGCATCATCAAGGCGTACACCACCCGCGTCGGTGCCGGCCCCTTCCCCACCGAGCTTTTCGATGACATGGGCCTGTACCTGCAGAAGACCGGCGGCGAGTTCGGTGTGAACACCGGCCGTCCGCGCCGCTGCGGCTGGTACGACGCCGTCCTGGCCCGCCACGCATCCCGCGTCAACGGCTTCACGGACTACTTCGTGACGAAGCTGGACGTGCTCACCGGCATCGAGAAGATCCCGGTCTGCGTGGCCTACGACGTCGACGGCGTGCGCTTTGACGAGATGCCGATGACGCAGACCGATTTCCACCACGCGAAGCCGATCTTTGAGTACTTCGACGGCTGGACCGAAGACATCACCGGGGCCAAGACCCTGGAGGACCTGCCCGAAAACGCCCGCAACTACGTGCTGGCGCTGGAAAAGATGTCCGGCACCCGGTTCTCCGCCATCGGCGTGGGCCCGGACCGGGACCAGACCATTGTGGTGCGGGACCTGATCAACGAATAGGTCCCGGCACAAACCGATCCGGGGACGATGCGCACGCGCGCATCGTCCCCGGCGTCGTTTAAGCGTTGCTACCCCAGCTGCAGCGTAGTGATGCAGGTGGGGCTGTCCGCATAGGTGCTGAAGCCGGCCGCCACGCTGCCTTGCGGGGCGGTGATTTCCAGCGTCCCCGTGATGTCCTTGGGAAGCCAGAACCCCACAAAGCCGTTGTCATAGGTCCGCACGGCGTCCTCGACCAGCACCTCGCCGGCAGCATCGGTGATCCGCACATCCATGGGGACGTTCGACAGTTCACCCTGGCAGCCGACGAGGTTGTGGTTGAAGCACTCGTGGGTGGTGCCCTTCCAAGGCGCCACCGAAAGGTAAAACTCGTCCTCGGGCATCGGAAGGATGGACTCCTTGCCGTCTTCCTGCAGCACCACGGCGTCATAGGTGACGGAAGCGTTCAGCTGCGTGCCCCGGTCCTCGTTGGTTTTGTCCAGCCGCTCGATCACGTGCCGGGAGTCCGCATCCTGCAGGCCGAACTCCTGAAGCGCGGAGCCGGAGCCGCTGCTTGCGGCACAGCCGGTGACCAGAAGCAGGACCGAGGCGGGCAGGAGCAGACGAGAAAACTTCATCCGGCCAGCCTAGCCGCGGGCGCCGGGACGCACGTAAATCCTCCTGCCTGCGGTGGCCGCGTGGCAGGATGTAGCTGGCACGGTGCCGCGTGCATGGGGGAGGAATTTATGAACGAGGATCTGCTGTCCAGCCTGAAGCGGGCGGTTGAAGCCAGTCCGGACGATACCGCGCTCCGGCTGCACGTCGCCGGAATGCTGCTCGACGCCGGCCGCTACTCCGAGGCCATTGGGGAAGCGAATACGATCCTGCGCCAGGATCCGACCGATCCGGCCGCCCTCGCCCTGCTGAACCGTACCGTGGCGGCCATGACCGCAGTTGCCGGCGGGCCCGGTCGCCCCGCCGGACAGGCCCCCGGAGAGCCCGCCCTGCCCGGCATCGTCGATTCAAACGATTCAAACGAATCCGGAGACCCTGCAGCCGTGCAGCCTGGCACCGAGCAGCCCGATGCGGAGACCCAGCCCGGATCGGCCGCCTTTGACTGGACGCGGGCGGAACGTGAAATCGACTCGGATGTTCCGCCGCCGTTTGTGAAGGAACCGCAGCTGATCGGGGAGGACGGCGGCGGCAGTGCCGCTCTGGAGCCGGAGGTTTCTCCCATCACGCTGAAGGACGTTGGCGGGCTGGAACCGGTGAAGAAGCGCCTGGATGAATCCTTCCTCCAGCCGATGAAAAACGCCGAGCTGGCCAAGGCCTTTGGAAAGTCCCTGCGCGGCGGTCTGCTCCTGTACGGGCCGCCCGGATGCGGAAAGACCTTCCTGGCGCGGGCCGTGGCCGGTGAGCTCGGTGCCGTGTTTATGTCCGCCACCATGACGGACATCCTGGACCCCTATCTGGGCATTACCGAACGCAACCTGAAAGCCATCTTCGACTCGGCCAGGGCACACTCACCCACGGTCCTGTTCCTGGACGAAGTGGATGCCATCGGGATGAAGCGCAGCAGCCTGGGCGGACGGAACGCGATAATCCGGCAGATGGTGAACCAGCTGCTGATCGAAATGGACTCAATGGCTGGCAACAATGACGGTTTGTACCTCCTGGCGGCAACGAACCACCCCTGGGACCTGGACGAGGCCCTTATGCGTCCGGGCCGCCTGGACCGCACCCTGCTGGTCACGCCGCCGGACTTCCAGGCGCGGACGACCATCCTGGAATACCACCTCAGGGACCGCCCCCTGGCTGGAATCAACCTCGAGCAGCTGGCAACCGCAACCGAGATGTTCTCCGGCGCCGACCTTGAGCACTTGTGCGTGACGGCGGCGGAAAAGGCCATGATGGAATCCATCTCCGCCAACCGGATCTGTCCCATCACCATGGAGCACATGGAGAAGGCGTTGGGGGAAATCGGCCCGTCGGTTCTGCCCTGGCTGGAGTCCTCACGGAACGTGGTGAAATTCAGCAACGAACACGGCCGGTACAACGACCTGGCTGAATACCTGCGCTCGCGCAACATGCTGTGAGCGGGGACGGTGTACTGGCGCCGGCACTCGTTGAACTGCGGTTTGAAGCGCTGCTGGCAGCCAACCGGGTGGACGATGCCCTGGAACTGGTCAGGACGCAGTTGCCGCACCATCCGGACAGCGCATGGATCTGGTTTTTGCTCTGCCGGGCCTGCCTGACCGCACAGAAATGGCCAGATGCAGAGGACGCGGCCCGGCGTGCAGTGGCCCTGGAACCGGAAAACGACGCCAGCTGGGTGAACCTGGGTGTGACCTTGTTTTACCAGGGGAAACAGGTGGAGGCGGTGGACGCGGCAGCGCGTGCCGTGGAACTGCACCCCGAGGAGGCGCAGAACCACTACTGGCTGGGGTATATCTATGCCTTCCAAGCCGGTGCGGGCGACGTCGCGTGGAGCAAGGCGCTGGATGCTGCTGCAACGGCACTGAGCCTTGATGCCGAAGTGGGGGATTTCCACTGGCTCGCGGCCCAGGCAAGCGAAGCCCTGCGCAAGCGCGAGGACGCGGCCCGCTACCTGGCCCAGGGGCTCGCCGTTGATCCGGACAACCGCAAGCTCCTGGTGCTGGGCACAAGCATGTCCCGCGGAGAAGCAGTTGTGGGTAATGAGATGGAAGTACTGCGCTCGCTGCTCTCAAGGGATCCGATGGACCACCGGTTGCAGTGGCAGCTGCGGGGACAGGCCTTCGCGCGCCTGCGCCGGTTGGCGCTGCGGCCGTGGCTGCAGGTGGTCACCTTCTGCTTTGCGGCCGCCTTTGTGCCGGCAGCGGCCGACGGCGGGACGGTCCCCGTGGCCGTGGTCCTCGCCTTCCTGTTTGCCTGGCGGTCCCGCCGGTACTACCGGACGCTCCGGGACGAACTCCCCGAGGGCTACCTTCAGGAGCTGGTGCAGCAAAGCAGGCTGGCCGGAACCGGCCTGCGGCTTGTCGTTGCGGGGATGCTGGCCGTTACTGCCGGAACGCTGCTCGCAGCGATCGCCGGCACCGGGGATCCGTTGCGGTGGGCCCTTGCCACCACGGCCGCCGCAACCGTGCCCGCCGTGATCGGCTACCAGCTGCTGCTCACAGCCGAAGGATGGGACGGCCAACCGGCGGGGATCCGATATGAACGTCCGGCCAGCCGGAAAAGCAGTACGGGCCTGGTGCTGCTGGGCTGCCTGGTGTCCCTCCTGGCGCTGGTCCACCTGGACCGCCTCGCCTACGCCGGGGCGTCACTGGTGGCTTTGGCGCTGATGGCCGGCGCGATCCTGTTAGGCGGGCTCATTCGAAGCGCGGTTTTGCCGGGTGCGGCCGTGCCCTCGACCTGGCGAGGCAGGGCCGCCCTGCTGGCAGCCCTCGTCGGCCGGGCTGGCCGTTCCTCGCCCAAGTATGTCTGTGCCGTGGTGGCCATAGTGGCAGCTCTCGCCCTGGGCGGCAGCCTCCTGCTCGTTCGCGGTGGCACTCCCGAACCGCTGCCGCCGTCGCCGGACGCGCCGGAGCGGGATGCAGGGGTACCGGTCCCGCAGCCGGATTTCACTTTCAGCCCTGTCCCGCAGCCCGATTTCACGCTCACCCCGATACCGCTGCCGCAGATCACCCTTCCCCCGGTGCCCGGCAACTGAACCCGGCCCGGCAACTGAAGCGGGCCCGGGCACACACCGGCGGAGTTACCAGCGGTTGCGGGCCTCCTCAATCCAGCCTCCGAGCCCGTCCAACGAATACTCGGTGCCGTCCGGAGTACGGGCCGTTCCGGTCCAGGTCCCGAAGGCCTGCCAGGTCTGTGCCTTGATCACCACGGCGTTGGTGGCCGCGACGCGCCGGTGGAAGGGTTTGAGCTCGGCGTCGATCCACGGTCCGTGCACCCGCCAGGCCGACGCCGCGTCCGCCAGATCGTAGTCAAACTCCAGTTCGCCGTCGTAATGATGCAGGTGCCCGTCCACGATCAGGGCGTTCTCCGTGGCCGGTGTGCCTGCGGTCCACTTGCCGCCGAACTGCAGCCCGAGGCGGGTTCCGTCCACGGTCCCGGCCCCCACGCCCCAGTTCCACCGGCGTGAGTACGGCCAGCGACCGCGCCCGCGGTCCAACACGGCGAAGGACTCCGGCCCACCCACGGGATATTCCCGGCCGTCCACGCTAATGCTGCCGGTGACGCTGCGGGCCACGTCCTTCAGCGTGTACTGGTAGCGCCGGGCTGACCACGGCACCACCACGCCCAGCACATCGCCGCCCGCTTCGGCGAACACGTCCACGGTGACCCGGGGCGAGGAGGCCTGCAGCCGGGTGCCGCCGTCGGCGTCGTGGAAGCGCAGCGAGGATCCACCGAAGGAACCGAACGCGGTCAGCGGCGGCAGTGCGTCCGGGAGTGAGACGTCCGCGTACGAGGGCACGAGCTTGAGCGGCTCCGCGATGATCTCCTTGCCGGTGCTGCGCTCAAAAACATAAAGCTGCAGCGTCGCGGCGTAGTCCAGATGGGCGATGGTCAGGCCGACGGCGAGTTCAGGGGTGAGGATGCCCCAGTATTCCCAGCGCTTGGTCCGCCAACCGCCCCGGATGCCGGCGGGGACCACCGGACGGTGCATCGGGCGGCGGGAAAAGCCCACAGCCGCCGGGTTCAGCACGCCGGCAGGAGAACCCAGGTCAACGGGGGAGGTGATTTCATCCATGCCGCCCAAGTCTAGGGGAGGGTTCAACCCGGGAAGCGTAGGCTGGTCAGACGTGCCGGAGCCCCCCACAGTCCCCGGGTACCACCGTGGGCGTCCCGTTCCGGCCGGGAAAGGGATACACCATGACCAGCACCGCCACAGCCGCCGTCCTGCGCGGCACCAACCAGCCCTTCGAACTCACCGAGGTGACCCTGGATGATCCGCGGCCGGACGAGGTTCTGGTCCGCGTGGTCGCCAGCGGTGTCTGCGGCACCGACCTGGGTGTGCAGGCCGGCCACATTCCGTTCCCGCTCCCGGGCGTGCTGGGCCATGAAGGAGCCGGCATTGTTGAAGCGGTCGGCAGCTCCGTCACCTCCGTGCAGCCGGGCGACCACGTGCTGCTGACCTTTACCAGCTGCGGTGTCTGCCGCAACTGCCGCGGCGGCCACCCCGCCTACTGCGTCGAGTTCCTGCCGCGGAACCTGCTCGGCGGCGAACGCGCGGACGGCACCGCCACACTCAGTGAAAACGGAACGGAACTGCACGGGCACTTCTTCGCCCAGTCATCCTTCGCCAACCTGGTCCTGGCCGACGAGCGCGGTGTCACCAAGGTGGACCCGGCGGCAGACCTGTCGCTGCTGGCCCCGCTGGGCTGCGGCATCCAGACCGGCGCCGGAGCCGTCCTGAACGTCCTGAAGCCCGAACCCGGCTCCGTCCTGGCTGTCTTCGGCGCCGGACCCGTGGGCCTGGCCGCCGTCATGGCTGCCGCGCTCTCACCTGCCACCCGGATTGTCGTGATGGACCTGGTGGATTCCCGTCTGGAGCTGGCAAAGGAACTGGGTGCCACCGACATCGTGAACTCCGGGAGCACCAACGCCGTTGAAGCCCTGATGGAACTTACCGGCGGTTTCGGTGTGACCCACGCCTTGGAAACCACCGGCAACACCAAGGTCGCGGAGACCGCTGCCGCCGCACTGGCCCCGCTGGGCAAACTGGGCCTGATCGGCGCCCCCGCGGCGGGCAGCACCATGAGCCTGGACGTGAACTTTATGCTCAACGGCCGCCAGGTCCTCGGGATCACCGAGGGCGACTCCAATCCGCAGCTGTTCCTGCCCGCACTGGTGGACCTGGTGCAGCAGGGCCGGTTCCCGCTGGAAAAGATGATCACCCGGTATTCCTTCAAGGACATCAATGAGGCCGCGGCTGCGGCTAAGAGCGGCAGTGTCCTGAAGCCCGTGCTGCACTTCGAGGACCTGGTCTAGGCTGGGGAACAGTTCAGCCCGAAGCGAAGGTGGTCCGCAGTGAAAGTCAGCGTTGGTCAGTTCAGCCCTTCCGGCGAGGTCCGGGAGAACCTGGAAACCATGCGGGCCCTGGCCGGCAAGGCCAGGGCCGAAGGATCGGAACTGATCATTTTCCCCGAGGAATCCATGTTCAGCATCGGGAAGGTCGAGGGCCCGCTGGGTGCCGCCGTGGACGCTTCCTGGACCACGTTTGTGCAGCAGTTGTCCCTGCTGGCCGCCGAACTGGGGATCGCCGTCGTGGCCGGAGGGTACGAATCCAGCGGCGAGGACCGGCCGTACAACACCCTGGTGCTGATTGACGGAACCGGCCGGATCGCGGACACCTACCGGAAGCTGCACCTGTACGACGCCTTCAGCTACGCCGAATCCGAACGGATCAAGCCCGGCGACGGCGGCGTGAAGGTCATGCAGGTCGGGGGCCTGCGGGTGGGGGTCATGACCTGTTATGACCTGCGTTTCCCGGAACTGGCGCGGGCGCTCGCCGACCAGGATGCGGATCTGCTGGCGGTCCCGGCGGCGTGGTTCAAGGGTGAGCACAAGATTGACCATTGGGAGACGCTGCTGAAGGCCCGGGCCATCGAGAACACCCTCTGGGTGGCGGCGGCCGGCACCTCCAGCCGGCACACCGTGGGACACTCCGCCATCCTGGATCCCATGGGCGTGCCGCAGGCCTCGCTGGAAGAGGAGAGTGAAGCCGTGGTGACTGCGGAGGTGACCCGCCGGCGCATCGACGAGGTCCGCGAGTTCCTGCCGGTACTGAAGAACCGCCGGTTCGCCGGAAATACGCGGATTATCGACGCCGGATAGGTCCCGGTGACGGCCGCGGAAAAAACTTTTCCAAGTCGCGTAACTTTTTCGTACCCGCCGTCGATTACCTGTTTGTAACGGCCGCGCCGAGGCTTATCCCCCCAACGAGCATCGGTGCGGCCGTTGCACATGCGTCTGCGGTTGCGGGCAAGGTAGCATTTGGACCACCCCGCTTCCAAGGAAAGTGATCCGTCGTGGCCGCAGCGCTTACTGAGCAGACGCTCCGTGATGCGCGCGCCCGGAAACCGGCAGCACTGCGGGAAATCTACGACGACTTCGCGCCCGGCATCCTTGGTTACCTCCGGTCCAAGGGCTGCGAGGATCCCGAGGCACTGACCCAGGAAGTGTTCCTGACGCTGTTCGACAAGCTCGACACGCTTTCCGGAGGACTCCGCGGAGCCCGCACCTTCGCTTTCTCCGTTGCACACTCCCGCATGGTGGACGACGTACGGCGGCGGGAACGCGAGCCGGTCACCGCGGTGTTTGAGCCGGAATTCGACAGCCGTGCCATGGAATCCGCTGAGGACAGCGCACTGGGTGCCGGTGCCGGCGTCTCGGCCCTGCTGGAGGGACTGACCGCTCAGCAGCAGGAAGTGCTGCTGCTGCGAGTGGTGGCGGATCTGTCCATTGATGAATCGGCCAAAATCATGGGACGCACTCCCGGAGCGGTGAAGCAGCTCCAACGGCGCGCACTGGGCATACTGAAAAGCCAACTGGAACGGAAGGAGGCACCGGACAATGAACGAGCATCCTGACGCGCAGGACAAGCTCCACGTCCGCGGCCTCCTGGCGGAAACCGGTGTGGAGGAATCCCCCGAACTGATGGAGGCGCTCCTCGCCCTGCGCGGGCAGGCCCACGCCGAGGCGCCGGAGCCCTCCGGAAAACTGGCTGCCCTGCTGGACGGGACGCCCGTGCCCCTTGCGTCCAAATCCAAGCGGGGACGGGGCATCATCCTCAGCGCCGCCCTGCTGGGTGCCATGGCCGCCGGCGCCACCGGCGTGGCTGCCAACCCGGACTTCCTGGTCCGGGCGGATCCGGCTCCGGCCATCAGCTTTACCCCCGAGGACGCCCCCACGCCTGAACGCGTGACGCCGGAACCGGAACCGACGCCGGAACCGGCGGTACCGGAGGCAGCAGCCGGCACAGCGGATGCACCCGTGGAGTCAGCCGTGGAGGCAGCCGAGCCTGCCGCCGAGCCGGATCCTCCGGTTCCTGCACCCGCCGCGCCCGCACCTGCCGCAGTGGCACCGGAGACCGTCGTGCCTCCCGCGCCGGCCCA
>NZ_JBNHFG010000017.1:0-64448 GCF_059090025.1 Arthrobacter sp. Y3224198 | reverse complement strand
GGCGGCCCGCCAGCGCCCGGGCCGGCGCAGCTGGTTGGTCGCGAGGGCCACCGGTACCAGGGCACCGGCCACCTTGGCCAGTGCCACCAGGCCCAGGAGGAACGCGGTCCCGCGCGGGGCCCGAAGGGACTGCTCCACGGCCCAGCGGCCCACGGTGTCCAACAGCCACTGTCCGCCCACGGCCCAGTACATGCTGAATGCGGCATGCACCAGGCCGATGATGCAGGCCGTCCACACACACCAGAGACTGAGCTCCCTGCGGGTTGCAGCGTCCATTGGTTCCATTGTGGAACCCCTGCTTTGAAGGTGGAAGCGCCGGCTCAACCAGGGGGGGGCGGACCGGAACCTCCCGGGCCGGCCGGCCACGCCCTTGACATGAGGCTGCCTAACGGTAGCGTGGGGGCTCCCCGAAGGGTGCCGGGCAGATGCCGGCACACAGAGGAGCGACATGAAGAACGCGACGAGAAGAACGGCCGTCCTACTGTCCACCGCCGGCCTGATGGCCGGCTCCGCGGTACTACCGCTCTCGGCCATGGCCGCACAGACCGAATGCAGTCCCGGCGAGGTGCGCACGGCGTTCACCCCCGGTTCGGTTTCCATCGGCAGCGGCGATCCGCACGAATCCGGCACCCTCACCAACCCCTCCGCACAGGAGGCCCCCATTCCGGCGACGCGGATGGCAGCAGCGACATCAACCGCCAAGCTACCCGAATCCGTGTCCCTGCCGGACGTCCTGGCCGCCCTGAAGTCCCAGGAGGGCATCGATGCCTTCGAGAGCCAGAGTTGGGATGCCGGATCGAAGATCGGGGAGCTCACCCTTTCCCCCGGCTCGTCGATGGATATGACCTACGGCTTCACCGAAGTGGTCTTCTCCGGCTCACAGCAGACCTGCCAGCTGGACGGGCGGTTCGGTACCGGAACCGGATTCAGCGGATCGGCGCCCACCGGCCAGTACGTGAGCTACTCCTGAGCCGCAGGCGGACCGCGCCGGATCAGCACTGCAGGGAAATGCAATACCCGTGGGGGAATCCCCGCGGGTATTGCGCGTTAATTTACGCACCGGAAACATAAATCCGTTTTATTCCGTAGCAATTGGATAATCCTTGACAGATTCCACGCGCCTCGCCCAGACTGTCGGGAATATCAATTCCGATTGCCGGAAACATCGAATCAAGTCGGCTCCGCCGATGGTCAAGGGTGTTCAGCGCCGGCATCGGAGGCAGTACTACCGAAAGCTGACACCCGTGCCTGACGAACCAACGACGCCGGATTTCCTCACCGCGTTCAACACCGCCCGCTTCGCCGAGGCGGAAGCCATGCTGCGGCCCTGCCTGGACATTCCCCGCTGGTACAACGAGATTGCCGGCGCCCGGCCCTTCGCCGCCGCCGGGGAACTGCTGAGCTTCGCCGAACTGGCCGCCCCGGACTTCACCCGGGCCGAGATCGACGGCGCCCTGGCCCACCACCCCCGGATCGGCGAGCGCCCCGCCGGATCGGGCACGGAAGCGGCCTTCTCCCGCAGCGAGCAGGCCTCCGTGTCCGGCCTGGACAGCGTCCAGGACCGGCTCGCCGCGGGAAACCGCGCCTACGACGAGAAATTCGGCCATGTCTTCCTGATCCGGGCAGCCGGCCGCAGCGCCGGAGAGATCCTGGCAGCCCTCGAAGCGCGGCTGCAGCACACCCCGGAAGAAGAACTCCCCGTCATCGCAGCCGAGCTGCGTGAAATCGCCATCCTGCGCCTGGAAGGACTGCTGAACCCATGACCCGCAGCCACATCACCACCCACGTCCTGGACACCGCCGCCGGGCGGCCCGCCGCCGGCGTCGGCGTCACCCTCTGGTCCCGGCAGGACCGGGACTGGGAGCAGATCGGCGAAGGCACCACCGACGCCGACGGCCGGGTGGCCGGCCTGGGGCCGGAGCAGGTGCCGGCCGGGACCTACCGGATCGACTTCGCCACCGGGGACTACTTCGCCGCCACCGGCACCGAGACCTTTTTTCCCAGCGTTTCCCTGACCTTCGCCCTGGCCGACGCGGCCCAGCACTACCATGTCCCGCTGCTGCTGAGCCCCTTCGCCTACTCCACCTACCGAGGAAGCTGACCATGACTGAAACAACACAGACCCCCGCCGGAAACCCTGCCGGCGCCGCACGGATCGTGCTGGGCAGCAACCAGTACGGCAAAGCCGAAGTCCGGCTGGTGAAGGTCACCCGCGACACCGCACGGCACCGGCTCGAGGACCTCAGCGTCACTTCCCAGCTGCACGGGGACTTCGAGGCCGCCCACACCCAGGGGGACAACTCCCACGTGGTGGCCACCGATACGCAGAAGAACACCATCTACGCATTCGCCCGCGACGGCGTCGGCTCGCCCGAAGAGTTCCTGCTGCGTCTCCAGGCGCACTTCACCGGCAGCTTCGACTGGGTCAGCGGCGGGCGCTGGGCCGCGGAGCAGTACTTCTGGAACCGGATCAGCGACCATGACCACGCCTTTGCCAAGGACAAGTCCGAGATCCGCACCGCGGTGCTGCTCTCCGCGGACGGCGAGCAGCACCTGGTCTCCGGCATCAGCGACCTGACCGTGCTGAAGTCCACGGGCTCCGAATTCCACGGCTTCCCCCGGGACCGGTACACCACCCTGGCCGAAACCACGGACCGGATCCTAGCCACCGACGTCACGGCCAAATGGCGCTACGCCCCCGGCACGGACCTGGCCGCCCTGGACTTCAATGCCATCTACGCCTCGGCCCGCACCCTGATGCTGGACGCCTTTGCGGATACCCACTCCCTGGCCCTGCAGCAGAGCATGTATGAAATGGGCCGGGCCGTGCTGGCCGCGTACCCGGAAATCGCCGAAGTGCGGCTCTCACTGCCGAACAACCACCACTTCCTCGTGGACCTCTCGCCCTTCGGCCTGGACAACCCCAACGAGGTGTTTTTTGCCGCGGACCGGCCCTACGGGCTGATCGAGGCCGCGGTGCTGCGCGAAGGCACCGACGGCAACTCACCGGTGTGGAACACCGTGGGCGGATTCTGCTGATGAGCCGCAAAGACCGCACCGTGCCGGCCGGAGGGGCCGCAGCAGGCACCGCGCTCCGGCCCGAGGACACCCGGCTGCCGCTGGGCAGCACCTTCGCCTACGGCTTCCAGCACGTCCTGACCATGTACGGCGGCATCATTGCCCCGCCGCTGATTGTCGGCAGCGCCGCCGGCCTGGATTCGGCTGACATCGGCATGCTGGTGGCCGCCTGCCTGTTCGTGGGAGGCCTGGCCACCCTGCTGCAGACCATCGGCATCCCGTTCTTCGGCTCGCAGCTGCCGCTGGTGCAGGGTGTCTCCTTCGCCGGAGTGGCTACCATGACTGCGATCCTCGACGGCGGCGGGGGCCTGCCGTCCGTGTTCGGTGCGGTGATCGTGGCCTCCCTGGTGGGCTTGCTGATCACCCCGGTCTTCGCCAAGGTGATCCGCTTCTTCCCGCCGGTGGTCACCGGCGTCGTCATCACCACCATCGGCCTGACCCTGATGCCGGTGGCCGCCAACTGGGCCATGGGCGGCAGCAGCGACGCGCCGGATTACGGCAGCGTCTCCAACATCGGGCTGGCCGGCCTGACCCTGCTCCTGGTGCTGCTGCTGAGCAAGCTGGGCAGCTCCACCGTCTCCCGGCTGTCCATCCTGATTGCCATTGTCCTGGGCACCCTCTTTGCCGTGTTCACCGGCAAGGCCGATTTCTCCGAGGTGGGCACCGGCGCCATCTTCGCGCTGCCGCAGCCGTTCGCCTTCGGAATGCCCACCTTCCAGGCCGCGGCCATCATCTCCATGGTCATCGTGATCCTGGTGACGCTGACCGAAACCACCGCGGACATCATCGCGGTGGGGGAAATCGTGGACACCAAGGTCGATTCCAAGCGGATCGGCAACGGCCTGCGCGCGGACATGCTCTCCAGCGCCCTGTCCCCGGTGTTCAACTCCTTTACCCAAAGCGCCTTCGCACAGAATGTGGGACTGGTGGCGATCACCGGCGTGAAGTCCCGCTTTGTGGTCAGCGCCGGCGGCCTGATCCTGGTCATCCTGGGCCTGCTGCCGGTCCTGGGCCGGGTAGTGGCCGCGGTGCCGACGCCGGTGCTGGGCGGGGCGGGCATAGTCCTGTTCGGCACGGTGGCCGCCAGCGGCATCCGCACCCTCGCCCGGGTGGACTACCGCAACAACATGAACTTCATTATCGTGGCCACGTCCATCGGCTTCGGCATGATCCCGATTGCCGCCCCCACGTTCTATGACAATTTCCCCACCTGGTTCGGGACCATCTTCCACTCCGGCATCAGCTCCGCCGCCGTGATGGCCATCCTGATGAACATCCTGTTCAACCACATCCGTTCCGGGAACCCGCAGGACCCCTCGGTGTTTGCCGAAGGTTCCAACCGGATTGTCCGGATCGAGGACCCGGCCGCGCTGAAGGACGGCGACCATGTCCGCGACGGCAAGCTGCTCGACGCGGACGGCCAGGAAGTCCCGCTGACCACCACCGGCACCGATTCCCACTAGGACCGCTACTGTGAACTCCTCCTCCGTACCCCAGCCCGTCCTCGGCGCCGGGCACCTGGACCGCCTGGACGCCGTCCTGGCCGACACCGACCGGCTGCTGGCCGCCGCGTACCCCGGCGACGCCGGCACCCGGCAGCCGGTGCACACCGTCTATATCCCGGCCGACCGGTGCGTGCCCGCGCTGCCGAAGAACTGGGGGACGGAGGCGCTGGCCGCGGTGGAAGCCGAGGGAACGCTCACCGGGCTGGCCGCCGATGTGGGCCTGTCCGCGGACCTGGCCGCCGCCGTCGTGCCGCTGGTGGAAGCGAAGCTGCGCAGCGAACCGGTCGAGGACCTGCGCCTGGACTTCGAGGACGGGTACGGCATCCGGCCGGACGAGGAGGAGGACAGCCACGCACGGCAGGCCGCGGCGGCCGTGGCCGGCGCGGTGGCTGCCGGGACCGCGCCGCCGTTTGTGGGCATCCGGTTCAAGAGCTTCGAAGCAGCCACGCGTGCCCGCGGCGTGCGGACCCTGGACCTGTTCCTGGCCGGCCTGCTGGCCGCCGGGGAGCTGCCCGAGGGGCTGGTGCTGACCTTGCCGAAGGTCTCCACCGTGGAGCAGGTGGAGGCCATGGACTACACCTGCGAACTGCTCGAAGACGCGCACGGCCTGGCGCCGGGGCGGCTGCGGTTCGAGGTGCAGGTGGAAACCCCGCAGCTGATCCTCGCCGCCAACGGCACCGTGCCCGCCGCCCAGCTGATCCACCGCGGCAAGGGCAGGGTCTCCGCCCTGCACTACGGCACCTACGACTACTCCGACTCGGTGCAGGTGGCCGCCGAATACCAGTCCATGGAGCATCCGGCCGCGGATTACGCCAAGGCCGTGATGCAGGTGGCGGCCGCGGGCACCGGGGTCCGGCTCTCCGACGGCTCCACCAACATCCTGCCGCTGGGCAGCTCCGCAGAGATCCGTTCGGCCTGGCGGCTGCACGCCCGGCTGGTGCGGCGCTCGCTGGAGCGCGGCTTCTACCAGGGCTGGGACCTGCACCCGGCCCAGCTGCCCACCCGCTTCCTGGCCACCTATGCCTTCTACCGCGAGGGGTTCGACGCCGCCGCGTACCGGCTGCGCAGCTATGTGCAGAAGGTGGAAGGCAGCGTCCTGGATGAACCGGCCACCGCCCGCGCGCTGGCCCGGTTTGTGCACCGCGGCCTGCTCTGCGGCGCCCTCACCGAGGAGGAGGTGCAGCGCGGCACCGGGCTCCCCGGCGTCGAACTGGCCGCCCTGGCATATCCCAAAATCTCCGCCTCAACATCTCCCTCCGCTCCACACGAAAAGGTTTCCTGATGACTGTCCCGGCCCCGAACACTCCCCGCTACTACGCCCCGGAGGGCGGGCTGCCCGCCCAGACCGATCTGCTCACCGGGCGGGCCGTGGTCACCGAGGCCTACACGGTGATCCCGCGGGGCGTGCTGCGCGACATCGTGACCAGCGTGCTGCCGGAATGGACCGGCACCCGCACCTGGATCCTCAACCGTCCGGTGGCCGGCGGGGCCACCACCTTCGCCCAGTACCTGCTGGAGGTTGCCCCGGGCGGCGGTTCCGCCCATCCGGAGCCGGAGCAGACGGTGGAGTCCTTCGTTTTTGTGCTCGAGGGCGAACTGACCGTCCGGCTGCTGGGTCAGGACCACGTACTGACGCCGGGCGGGTTTGCCTACCTGCCGCCCGAAGCGCTGTGGAGTGCGGCCAACGACGGCGACGCACCCGCCAAGTTCAATTGGATCCGCAAGGCCTATCAGCCGCTGCTGGGCCACATCCCGGAACCGGTGTTCGGCAACGAGGCGGATATCGAACCGACGCCGATGCCGGGCACGGACAACAAATGGCGCACCACCCGGATGATCCCGGTGGACGACGTCGCCTACGACATGCACGTGAACGTGGTGACCTTTGAACCCGGCGCCGTGATTCCGTTTGCCGAAACACACGTCATGGAACACGGACTGTACGTGCTGGAGGGCAAGGCCGTGTACCGGTTGAACCAGGACTGGGTGGAGGTGGAAGAGGGCGACTACATGTCCCTGCGCGCCTTCTGCCCGCAGGCCTGTTACGCCGGCGGCCCCTCGAACTTCCGCTACCTCCTCTATAAGGACGTCAACCGGCAGGTCCAGCTGGGCGGCACCTGGTCATGAGCGGGATCCGGACCGGGTACTCGGCCAACTGCTCCATCCTCTTTACCGAGCTGCCGCTGCTGGAGCGTCCCGCCGCGGCGCGTGCCGCCGGCTTCGACACGGTGGAATTCTGGTGGCCCTTTACCGAATCCGTACCGCCCGAAGCCCAGATGCAGGCCTTCGAAGCGGCCATCCGCGACGCCGGTGTGCAGCTGGGTGCCTTGAACTTCGACGCCGGCCCCATGGACGCCGGGGAACGCGGCCTGCTGTCCCTGCCGCACCGGGGAGCGGACTTCCGCGCCAACGTGCAGGTGGTCGCCGGGATCGGCGAGCGGCTGGGCTGCCGGCTGTTTAACGCCCTCTACGGCAATCGGGATACCCGCTACACCGCGGCCGAACAGGACGCCGAAGCCCTGCATAATCTGCGCGAGGCCGCCGAGGCCGTGGCACCCTTCGGCGGCACCGTGCTGCTGGAACCACTCAGCGGCGCCCCGGACTATCCGCTGAAGACCTCCGCCGACGCCTACGCGGTGCTGGAGAGGGTGCACGACGCCGGGATCGGCAACGTGGCCCTGCTCGCCGATCTCTACCACCTGGCCGTGAACGGCGACGACGTGGCGGCGCTGATCGGTTCCGACGCCGGCCGGTTGGGGCATGTCCAGATTGCCGATGCCCCCGGTCGCGGGGCACCCGGGACCGGGGACCTGCCGCTGCAACAGTGGATCCGGGAGCTCCGGGCCGGCGGCTACCGGGGAGAGGTGTCCCTGGAATACCGGGCAGCGGCGGCCGCGGCGTTTGATTGGCTGGACGCGTCCGCGCCGCCCTTCGACCTGGTGATCCGCGGGGAATCCGTGCTGACCCCGGCCGGGATTGCCCCCGCCGAAGTGGCCGTGTCCGGCGGCGTGATTGCCGCCGTCGTCCCCTTGGGCACCGGGCTGGAAGGCGAGCGGGTGCTGGAGCTGGCCGCCGATGAGACCCTGCTGCCCGGCCTGGTAGACACCCATGTGCACGTCAACGAGCCCGGACGCACCGAATGGGAGGGCTTCGCCTCCGCCACCCGGGCAGCCGCGGCCGGGGGCGTGACCACCCTGATCGACATGCCGCTGAACAGCATCCCGCCCACGGTCGATGTGGCGGCGCTGGACACCAAGCGGGCCTGCGCGGAACCCCAGACCGTGGTTGACGTGGGCTTCTGGGGCGGCGCCGTGCCGGGCAACCTGGCCGAGCTGCGCCCGCTGCATGAGGCAGGGGTCTTCGGATTCAAGTGCTTCCTGGTGCATTCGGGCGTGGACGAGTTCCCGCACCTGGAACCGGCCGAAATGGAAGCCGCCCTCGCTGAGCTGAAGACCTTCGACGGACTGCTGATCGTGCATGCCGAAGACCCGGCCGCCATCACCGACACTCCGCCCGGCGCGCAGTACGCGGGGTTCCTGGCCTCCCGGCCGCCGGCAGCGGAAAACACCGCCATTGCCGGGGTGGTTGCCGCCGCACGGCGCACCGGCGCCCGGGCGCACATCCTGCACCTTTCCTCCGCCTCCGCGCTGCCGCTGATCCGCGGCGCCAAGGCCGAGGGCGTGCGGCTCAGCGCCGAAACCTGCCCGCACTACCTGACCCTGACCGCAGAGGAGATTCCCGACGGCGCCACGGCGTTCAAATGCTGCCCGCCCATCCGGGAAGACGCCAACCGCGAGCAGCTGTGGTCCGGCCTGCTGGACGGCACCATCGACTGCATCGTCTCCGACCATTCGCCCAGCACCCTGGACCTGAAGGACCTGGAACGCGGGGACTTCGGTGTGGCCTGGGGAGGGGTGTCCTCGCTGCAACTTGGCCTGGCCCTGATCTGGACGGAGGCCCGCATCCGCGGCATTTCCCTGGCGCAGGTGCTGCACTGGATGGCTGCCGCCCCGGCGCAACTGGCCGGGCTGCAGCACAAGGGTGCCATCCGGGCGGGCAACGACGCCGACTTTGCGGTGTTTGCCGCGGAAGAAACCTTCACCGTGGATCCGGCGGCCCTGCAGCACAAAAACCCGATCACTCCCTACGCCGGCAAAACGCTCACCGGGGTGGTGCGGCGGACCCTGCTGGCGGGCGCCGACGTCGACCCGGCGGTGCCGCGCGGCCGTCTGCTGCGCCGCGGCGAGGGGTGAGCCGGGACTCCGGTATACAGAAACGTTCGTCACATCTGTGAGGGTAGCCACAATGACGGCCGTCGCATTTTAGGAACCGACAAGCGTGAAAGTAGTGTCTTCTTATGGCCACATTCCGAAACAGCCGTGCGGCTGCGCTCCCCGCAAAACTCTCCCGTTCCTGGCTGCTGGCATCGGCCGCCAATGAAGCGAACTTTGCGCCGGCGCTCGCATCCGAAGCTGATTCCGTGGTGTTCGACATGGAAGACGCCGTTCCGGCCGCCGGCAAGGCCGAGGCCCGCGAACGCGTAGTCGAGGCCCTCTCCACCGGCATGACCGCGTGGGTGCGCGTCAACGGCATCGAAACCGACTACTGGGCGGACGACCTCGCGGCACTGTCCAAGGCCCCCGGCCTGCGCGGCGTCATGCTGGCCATGACCGAAAAGCCCGAACAGGTCACCCACACCGCCATGCGGCTGCAGGCCGGCACGCCGGTGCTGGCCCTGGTCGAATCCGCCCTCGGCATTGAAAACGCCACGGCCATCGCCAGCGCACCGGGCACCTTCCGGCTGGCCTTCGGCGTGGGCGACTTCCGCCGCGACACCGGCGCCTCGGACGATCCGATGGCCCTGGCGTACGCCCGCTCCAAGCTCGTGGTGGCCTCCCGTGTGGGACAGCTGCCCGGCCCGATCGACGGCCCCACCGTCGGTGCCCTGGGCGAGAAGCTGCTCGACGCCTGCAAGGTCACCCAGAGCATGGGCATGACCGGCAAGCTCTGCCTGATGCCCGAAGCCGCGGACTTCATCAACCAGGGCCTGTCGCCCAGCGAATCCGAAATCACCTGGGCCCACGAGCTGCTGGACGCACATGCCGCCGGTGCCGTGGTGGGTGACGGCTCCTACCTGCCGCGCCTGGCCCGCGCCCAGAAGATCTCCTCGCTGGCGGACTCCTACGGACTCTGGAACGCGTAGGAATTTCCGTCAGGGCCGCAGCACCCGCACCGGGTGCTGCGGCCCTGACGTTTAATCACCGGCGTCCACCCGGTCCAACAGCCGCAGCACCATCCGGGTGAGGGCGAAGGCCGCGTCCATGTCGTAGTCCGGCTGGCTGATGTCCGCGAACAGGTGCGAGGCCCCCATGTACAGGATCAGGTCCGCGTCCGGGCTGGAGGCGGCCAGGTTCTCCGCGGCGTCCAGGTCCCCCTCTTCCGCGAAGTAGGGGTCGGCGTCCATGCCATGGATCTGTACGGGCACCCCGGCCGGCCAGGCGTCGGCGTAGGTGCCCAGCGGCAGGCAGGCGCTGATCAGCACGGCGCCGCGGGCTCCGGGGCGGGTCTGCGCCAGCCGCTGCGCCGGCATCACGCCCAGCGAAAAGCCGATGTAGACCAGGTCCTCCGGAAAACGGCCGGCAACCTGCACGCCCGCCTCCTCGATGGCGTCCATGCCGATCTCCTGCGCGTACTCGACGCCCTGCTCCAGGTCGCCGAAAACGTGCCCGTCGTACAGGTCCGGCACCGTCACCGTATGCCCTGCCTCGCGCAGCACTTCGGCGAAGGCATCCATCCCGGCGGTCAGGCCGAGCGCGTGATGGAACAGCAGGACATTGGCCACGCCGGCCTCCTAAGGCTCTACGAGGATGCCGTCCTCATCGGCGTACAGCGCGGCGCCGGGACGGAAGGTGACACCGCCGAACTCTACGGGCACATCCACCTCGCCGACAGAGTCCTTGGCGCTCTTGCGCGGGTTACTCCCCAGCGCTTTGACGCCCAGCGGCAGCTTGGCGACAGCGGACCGGTCGCGGATGGGTCCGTTAATGACGACGCCGGCCCAGCCGTTCTCCACGGCGGCGGCGGCGATCATGTCCCCCATGAGTGCGGTGTTCAACGACCCGGCGCCGTCGATCACCAGGACCGCGCCGTCGCCGGGGGAGTTCAGCAGCGACTTGATGATGCCGTTGTCCTCCAGGCAGCGCACGGTGCGGATGGGGCCGGTGAAGGCCGTGTGTCCGCCCAGGTCCTGGAACTGCAGGGAGACGGAGGCAAGCTCGTCGCCGCGCTCGTCGTAAAGGTCAGCTGTGCTCAGTCGGGTTTCCATGCCACCTACTGTGGCAGAGGACACACCGCAGTGCCGCCCTGCCACGCCGTCGCCGTCGTTCTTCGGGCCGGGTTACGCCTTGGTGGCGCGGGCGTGGTCCTTGAGAACATCCACAATCTGGAGCAGGTCGCCCACGGAGTTGGAGCGGTGGTCGCGTGTGGACTGCGGCCAGCCGCCGGGCAGCCCCTCGTTGTAATACAGTCCGTCGGCCAGCAGCGTGATGCCCCGGGCAATGGCCGGATCACCCACCTCCTGCTCCACCATGTCGAACCAGCTGCTGTGGATCTGCTGCAGCAGTTCCGACGCCGCCGCATCCGAGGCCTGTGCCAGCCGGACCACGCCGATCAGTGCCCGGTCCAGTGGGCTGCCCACATACACGGAACTGCGGACCAGGTAGCGGGACGGGCCTTCGGGGTCCTCCCGCATCCGCTGCAGGTCGACGTCGGCCAGCTCGTGCAGCCGCTCGATCAGCGCCCCGGCCATCGCTTCCTTGTTCTTGAAGTGATACAGCAGGCCGCCTTTGGAGACCTCGGCGCGGGCTACCACCGCATCCATGGTGGCGCCGCGGGGGCCTTCGTTAATCAGCAGCTCCTCATAGGCGTCGAGGATGCGGTCCCGGGCGGGACGAGAGTTGGACATGCTTTTACGCTACGCCATCAGCGGACCAAAGGGCGGCCATTTGGGTACCGTACAGTCTAGACGGTACAGTAGTTTTTCGGGTATTTCCCGTAAGCAATCCCTAATGCCGTCTCAAAGGAGGAAAGCCGTGCTGGCCATCCAGGAAAAGCCCGCAGTTGCGCGTGCAGGTAAGCGCGAGTGGTGGGGGCTTGCCGTCCTGATGCTGCCGGTACTGCTCATCTCCATCGACAACAACGTGCTGAGCTTCGCCATCCCGTCGCTCTCGCAGGCGCTGGCACC
The DNA here is from genome assembly GCF_059090025.1 of Arthrobacter sp. Y3224198. Classification (NCBI taxonomy): domain Bacteria; kingdom Bacillati; phylum Actinomycetota; class Actinomycetes; order Micrococcales; family Micrococcaceae; genus Arthrobacter; species Arthrobacter sp. Y3224198. The sequence continues at coordinate 52,622 of NZ_JBNHFG010000017.1, read as the reverse complement.
CACCGGCGTCGAACTGCTGTGGATCGTGGACATTTACGCCCTGGTCCTTGCCGGCCTGCTGGTGCCCATGGGCAGCCTCGGGGACCGGATCGGCCGGCTCCGCCTGCTGATGATCGGCAGCGTGGGCTTCGGCGTCTTCTCCCTGGTGGCCGCGTTTGCTCCCTCGGCCATGCTGCTGATCGTGGCCCGCGCCCTGATGGGTGTCTTCGGCGCCATGCTGATGCCCGCCACCCTCTCGCTGATCCGCAACATCTTCACCGATCCGTCCCAGCGCCGCATCGCGGTGGCCATCTGGGCGGCCGGCTTCTCCGGCGGCGCGGCCCTCGGCCCGATTGTCGGCGGCGTGCTGCTGGAACACTTCTGGTGGGGTTCGGTGTTCCTGCTCTCCATCCCGGTGCTGCTGCCGCTGCTGATCTTCGCCCCGATGCTCCTGCCCGAGTCCAAGGACCCCAGCCCCGGCGCCGTCGACCGCCTCGGCGTGGTGCTGGTGATGGGTGCCATGCTCTCGGTCACCTACGGCATCAAGACCTTCGCGCACGACGGCGCCGCAGCCGGCCTGCCGTTCATCCTCGCCGGACTGGTGCTCGGGTTCCTGTTTGCCCGCCGCCAGCTGGGCCGCGAGAAGCCGATGCTGGACGTCCGGCTGTTCAAGAACCCGGTCTTCACCGGCTCCATCAGCGCCAACCTGCTCAGCCTGTTCGCCATGGTCGGGTTTATCTTCTTCCTCTCCCAGCACCTGCAGCTGGTGGTGGGCCAGACCCCGATCGAAGCCGGCCTGACCATGCTGCCGGGCCTGGTGCTGACCATCATCACCGGCCTGGCCGTGGTGCCGCTGGTGCGCCATATCCGCCCGGCGTATGTCGTGGCCGGCGGGCTGCTGTTCAATGCGGCCGGCTACGGGCTGGTGTTCGCCGCTGGCGCGGACGTTACGGTGATGCACCTGATCATCGCGTTCCTGCTGCTGGGTGTTGGTGTTGGAGCGGCGGAAACCATTTCCAATGACCTCATCCTGGCCAGCGTCCCGCCCTCCCGGGCCGGATCGGCGTCGGCCATTTCAGAGACCGCCTACGAGATCGGCTCCGTGCTGGGTACCGCCGTACTGGGCAGCATCCTCACCTCGGCCTACCGCACGCACGTTTCCGTGCCCGACGGGCTGAGCCCGGAGCAGGCGGCCTCCGCAGGGGAAACCCTGGGTGGGGCAGTGGAAGCCGCCCATGGCCTTCCCGCCGAACAGGCATCCGCGCTGCTGCACTCAGCGCAGGCTGCCTTCGATTCCGGTGTCAGCATCACCACGCTGATCGGCGTCATCACCATGGTGGTTGCCGCCGTCGGGGCCGCCATCCTGATCCGCCGGGTTCCCGCCCACGGCTAGTCCCGGTGCGGCCGGGCGATGAGGACCGGGCAGTAGGCGTGGGCCGCCACGGCGGTGCTCACGGAGCCGAGCAGCAGGCCGGCGAATCCGCCGCGGCCGCGGTTGCCCACCACCAGCATCTCCGCTCCCCGGCTTGCCTCCATCAACACCCGGGCGGGCTGGCCGGCCACCGCCTCCTGCATCAGGCCCTTCGGAATGCTGGAACCCTCGAACGCTGCCTCCACCGCCTCGGCAAGGGCCTGCTCGGCTTCCACACGCGGTGAGAACTCCGTGGTGGGAAACGGTGTGGCCAGCATGGCCGGGTATTCCCAGACGGTGATGGCCTGTATGCGGCAGTCCAGCAGTTTGGCCAGCCGTGCTGCCATCCGTATCGCGTGCAGGGACTCCTCGGAGCCGTCCATGCCCACCACAATCCTTTTCCGGGACGCCTCAGCCATGGGAAATCCTTCCAAATGGTCAGCCAGTTACCCAGCAGTGTGCGCTTCATGAAGGAGTAATGGCCAGAGCGAGTCAGTGCAATGCAAATAGGATGACGCATATGCCTGCACTGCCCGTATCCCAACGCACCGTCACCGCCATGACCAGCGGACTGCTCCTGGTCCTTGCCCTGCTTTCGGCCGCCGGACCGTTCGCCACGGACCTGTACCTGCCTTCCTTCCCGCAGATGGCCGACGACCTGGGCGCCTCCGCCACCGGTGTGCAGCTGACCCTGACCGCTTTCCTCGCGGGCATGGCCACCGGGCAGCTGATCTTCGGCCCGTTCTCGGACCGGTACGGCCGGTTCCGTCCGCTGCTGGTCGGCTCGGTGCTGTTTGTGCTGGCCTCCGTGGTCTGCGCCGTGGCGCCGAACCTGCCCGTACTGATTGCCGGGCGGCTCTTCCAAGGCCTGTTCGCCTCCGCCGGCGTGGTGATTGCCCGGGCCATCGTGGCCGACCTGACCAGCGGGCAGGCGGCGGCACGCACCTTCAGCCTGCTGATGACCATCGGCGGGGTGGCCCCGGTCCTGGCTCCCACCGTGGGCGGCATCCTGGCCGGCAGTGTTGGCTGGCGCGGGGTGCTCTGGGTTTTGGCGGGGCTGGCCGCAGCCATGCTCGCAGGGGTGGCCGGCGTGGTGCGCGAGACCCGGCCGCAGGAAAAACGCAGCAGCGGCCCCATCTTGGGCGGGCTGGCCGCGGTGCTGCGCCGCAAGCGGTTTGTGGGTTACGCGGTGCTTTTCGCGTCCACTTTCGGAGTCCTGATGGGCTACATTTCCGCCTCCCCGTTTATCTACCAGAACCTTATGGGCCTGTCGCCGGCCGGCTACGGCCTGGCCTTCGGCATCAATGCGAGCGGGCTGGTGCTGGCCGGGTTCATCTCCGCCCGGCTGGCCCGTACGGTCCCGCCCCGCCGGACGGTCAGCATTGCGGTGCCGGTGCTGCTGGGGGTTTCCGCGGTGCTGCTGCTGCTGATCCTGCTGGACGTCCCGCCGCTGCTGTTGGCTGTGCCCATCTTCCTGGCGGCGTCCTCGGTGGGCTTCATTATGGGCAACACCACCAGCCTGGCCCTGGCCGAGGCAGGTTTCGCCGCGGGCAGCGGGTCGGCCGTGCTGGGCAGCGGCCAGTTCTTCTTTGGCGCCCTGGTCTCGCCACTGACCGGTATTGCGGGGGAGGACACCGCCCTGCCGCTGGCCCTGGTGATGTGCGGGTCCGGGCTGATCGCGCTGGTGGCCCTGCTGGCCACCCGTTCTCCGGACACGCCTACGGGCGAACGACGCCGGCTGCGAACCCGCTAGCCCGCGCCGTCGTCGGGCCGCTGGCATCCGCCGGCATCGTCCACTCAGCGGAAGCCGCCGTCGCCGTCGTCAGGACTGATCCCGCACCGGCCGACTTGAGTCGGACCCGGGGTCGGGCATAGGGTAGTAAGCATGCTTACGTTAGCGTAAGCGAACGCCTTTTAGGGCGGCCCGGAAAGGGTCCGCCTGAATGGACTGACCTACCGAAAGTGGGAACTTCTATGACAAACGGCAACAACACAGACCAGTACACGTTCCAGAACCCGGTGGACCGCTACCCGACCATCGCGCCGCCGAAGCAGGACCAGCCGGAGCCGGGCCTGGACAAGGACATGACCCCGCACGTGGACCACGGTGAGGACACCTACCGCGGCACCGGCCGGCTGGAGGGCCGCAAGGCACTCGTCACCGGCGGCGATTCCGGCATCGGTGCGGCCGTGGCCATCGCCTTCGCCCGGGAAGGCGCCGACGTCGCCATCTCCTACCTCCCCGAAGAGGAACCGGACGCCCAGCACATTGCCGAGGTCATCGAGAAGACGGGCCGCAAGGTCGTTAAGCTTCCCGGCGACCTGAAGGACGCCGATTACTGCCGCCAGCTGGTGGAAGACGCCGTTGAGGGTCTGGGCGGCCTCGACATCCTGGTGAACAACGCCGGCAAGCAGATTGCGGTGGACAACCTCGAGGACCTCTCCGACGAGCAGCTGGACCACACCTTCAAGACGAACATCTACTCGTTCTTCCGGGTGACCAAGGCGGCGCTGAAGCACCTGCCTGCCGGTTCCAGCATCATCAACACCACCTCCATCCAGGCCTATGAGCCGTCGCCGAACCTGCTGGATTACGCCAGCACCAAGGCTGCGATCAACAACTTCACCAAGGGCCTGGGCCAGCAGCTGGCACCCAAGGGCATCCGCGTGAACGCCGTGGCCCCGGGTCCGTTCTGGACCCCGCTGCAGCCGACCGACGGACAGAACAAGGAAGACCTGCCCGAGTTCGGCCAGAGTGTTCCGCTGGGCCGTGCGGGCCAGCCGACCGAGCTTGCCCCGGCCTACGTGTTCCTGGCCTCGCCGGAATCCAGCTACGTGATCGGCGAAACCCTGAACGTCAACGGCGGAACCCCTTCCCCGTAACTTTGCCGTTTTCATAGACCTGAGGCCCCGCATCTGCGGGGCCTCAGGTCGTTTAAGCCGTCGTGCACCCATGGAACCAGCCTCTGCGGGAGTGGGGGTTGGGTCAGGGTCGGCGGAGCTTCCCACGGAGCGGTGCCCTTGTGGCTGGTGAGGTCACCCCAGTCACAGCAGTACCGAAGGGTGGGAAAGTCTGTGGGAGCTGACAGCGGGGTCGGCGGAGCTTCCCACGGAGCGGTGCCCTTGTGGCTGGTGGGGCCACAGCAGTCACAGCAGTACCGAAGGGTGGGAAGCTTTGCCGGTACGGGCCCCGGAATCACCAAAACGGCCGCTGCATCCCGGGAATTCCGGAGCGCAGCGGCCGTGAGCCGGAAGGGAACGCCCTAGCGCACGGTCTCTTCGGTGCGGAAGTCCGCGCGGTCGATCCGGCGGTGGAAGCGCATGCCCGCCAGGCCGCCCAACACGGCGCCGGTCAGCGTCACCACCAGGCTGGCAGCGACGGCAATCCAGGTTCCGGCGCTGACGCCTTCCAGGTCCTCGGGCAGCGGGGCCACCGAGTTCAGCTGGCTGATGCTGCGGATGTCGCTGCCGTAGATCAGGCCAAGAACGACGACGACGGCGGCTGCGATCAGCGCCCACAGCCAGACGGCGAGGCCCTGCTTGAGTCCGTTGAAGCGTGCCATCCGGCCGGCCACGTAGCCGCCGGCATAGTAGGAGAGCAGCAGGACCGCCAGCATGATGACCGCGCCGATGATCCCGGCGGACTGGTTGGCGGCAGCGGATTCAAGTGCCGCGCCCAGATCGGTTTCCGCGGACAGGCCCACGGCGGCTCCAATGGCGGCGGCCAGCGCCGACAGCAGCACCACCATGCCGGTGGCGGTCAGCCAGCCGAAGAAGGCCGAGCCGAATTTCATGCCGCCGAAGCGCTCCTTCTCGCGGGCCAGCAGGGCCTCGCGGTTGGGCAGGGCTGTCTCGCCGACGACGGCGTCGTTGTGCACCGCTTCATTGCGTGCCGTTTCGTGGCGCACCGTTTCAGTGCGGTGCCGGCCGTCCCGGGTGTCTGTTTCGTCCGGGAGGTCCTTGGTGGAGGTCACCGGGGCAACCCGGGTGCGGGTGTCGTCGGCATCGGTTGCCGGGACAGCACGCGGGGTGTCCTCGGTCGTGCCGGCGGCGGGGGCAACCCGGGGGTGCATGTCCTCAGCGTCGGTTGCGGGGACAGCGCGCGTGCGCGTTTCATCGGCGTCGGTTGTCCGGACTGTGCTGGCCCGCGTGTCGTCGACGGGGACAGTGCGGGTGCGGGCATCGTGGACCGGGACTGCATGGGTGTGGGTGTCCTCGGCGTTGGTGGCACCGGCGGCGGGGGCAACCCGGGTGCGGCCGGCATCCGTTGCGGGGACGGTGCGGGCATCGCCATCGGCCGAGCCGGCTGCCGGTTCGGCCATGTGGCTGCCCGCATGGTTTCCGGTGTGGCGGCCGGAACCCTGGGTCGGATCGGCAGCGGAGTCCGCGCCGATTCCCCCGGTGCTGTCGTTGGTGCGGCGACTGTCGCCGGGGACGACACGTGCGGCGTCGTCAGCGGCAGTCCGTTCCGAGCGGTCCCGCAGCGGACCGCCGTCGGTGGCGCCGCGATTGGCCGCGGAAGCGTTTCCGGTGTTCCCTGGTTCGGTGCTCATTACTGCATCTCCTGTTTCCGTCCGGTGAATCGGGCTGAAGTTGCCACCATATAAGTATCCTTACTAATTTCTCCACCTGCGTTAGGACTCGCACCCGGGATGAGGGGCAGGGGAGTGCGAAAACCCTCCGTTTTGTGCAGTTCGCTGCCAGTTTGGGAAATCCCTGCCGGTTTGCAGCGGAGCGATTTCCCAAACCGGCAGCAAAAACCCAAACCGGCAGGGAATCCGGGGCCAACGCACCTGGTGTACAGATAATGCGTCTCTGCAGCTCGTTTAGGCCCTTTATCTGTGCAGTAGACGGACGAAGCCGGGCCGGCCTGGGTTCTGCCCCTAGCATCCCGCCGAAGCTGTCACATTCCAGCGGTCCCGCCGAAGCACCCCTAAGCCCCGCAGCGCCCCCAGCACCCCAAACCACCCTGAGGTGGAAATGCGCGGGTCCGGGAAATCCGGTGGAAGACTGGTGGCATGGATCCCGATCTCCTCGTAACCCTTGTCGCCGCCCTCGTGATTGCCGTGGGGCTGACCGGCATAGTGGTGCCCGTTCTGCCCGGCAGCATCCTCATCATCATTGCCCTGCTCGGCTGGGCCTTCGGCGTGCAGAGCCCGGCAGGCTGGTGGGCCTTCGGGATCGGCGCGGTGCTGCTGGTAGCCGGTATGCTCGCCAGCTTCTTCCTCACCGGGCGGCGCCTGAAGCAGCGGCAGATTCCCACCCGCTCCATCGTTGCCGGCGTGGTGCTCGGCGTCGTGGGAATGTTCACCATCCCCGCCGTGGGCCTGTTTGTCGGGTTCGCCGCCGGCCTGCTGCTGAGCGAATGGCAGCGACAGCGGAACCTGTCCACCGCCTGGTCCTCCAGCCTGGCCACCCTGAAGGCGATGGGGATCGGCATCCTCGCCGAACTCGGGCTGGCGCTGACTGCGGGCGGCATCTGGGGAGCCGGCGTCTGGGTGCACTTCGCCACCCGCTGATCCCGCACCGCCCAGCCACGCGTGTATAAGGTGTGGCGGTATGGGCGAACCATCGATCAACCGCAGCATGCGGTCCGTTGAAGACCTCCTCAACTTGATGGACGGGCTCTTTGCCCGTGAGTTGGTCCGCTGGACCAGCGGCGCCGGGAGCTCTTGGTGGGACAACTTCTACGCAGACCGCACCCGGCCCGTTCCGTTTTTTGCGGACAAACCCGACGAGAGCCTGGCGCGGTGGGTCCGCGACGGCGTGCTCTCGCCGACCCGGGTGCTGGATTTGGGTTCAGGGCCCGGGCGCAACGCCCTTTTTCTTGCTGAGAGAGGTTACGCTGTGGACGCCGTGGACCTCTCCTCGGCTGCGGTGGAGTGGGGGCGGGAGCGGGCTGCAGACCGGCATTTGGACGTCTCCTTTACCTGCGGCAACGCTTTCGCTCTACCGCCTGATGCGCTGCCGGGACCGTACGGACTGGTCTACGACTCGGGCTGTCTGCATCACCTTCCCCCGCACCGTCGGATCAGCTACCTGCAACTTTTGCAGCGCACCCTCGCGCCCGGCGGGTACTTGGGGCTGGCCTGTTTCGCCAAGGGAAAGATGGGTGCAGAAGCACCAGACGAGCAGCTCTACCATGATGGGGAGTTTGAAGCAGGGATAGCCTTCAGCCCGGATGATCTTCGCTGGGTTTTCGCGGACTTCGAAGAGATCGAGATCCGCCCGATGGCCGCCCAAAACCAGGACTCGCCGTGGTTTGGTGAATCCTTCCTGCTTACCGCCCTGTTCCGCCGCCCGGGGCCGGCCGGAGCCTAAGCGGCGCGCGCGGAGGACCGCACCAGGCCCGGACCCCAGGCCCGGACCCGAGGCCAGGACCCTAACCCCGGACCCGAGGCCGGGACCCTAACCCCGGACACTAGGCCCGGACCCCAGGCCCGGCCCCTAGACTCCGCCCGACCCCTAAACTCCTGCCACAAACTCCGCCAGGTTCCGCAGCTGGTCCACCCGGCACTCGGGCTTGACGTACATCATGTGCCCGGCCTCGTAGTAGTGGTGCGTGAACCGGGCCCGGGCTTCATCGCTCAGCCGCATGTGCGCCCACACGTACTCCGCGGCGAAATGCGGGGTGGCGCCGTCGTAATACCCGTAGTCCACGTGCACCCGCAGCGCCGGATTGTGCACCAGCAGCCGTTCCAGGGTGCCCGTGACATCCACGGGGACCCCCTCGAAGTTCTTGTAGCTCCACGGCTGGACCCGGCCGGTGAGGATTTCGTAGGGCAGGTCGTTCTCGTACCCGAGCTCCGCACGGACATAGTGGTTGATCGCGGCCGAGTACGGGCCGTTGATGGCCGTGAGGCTGGGATCGTCCCAGTTGATCCAGTCCTGCTGGTGCGCCGGGGCGGCCGCAAACCGGCCGTCGATCCGCCCCACCGCCAGGTTCTCCTCGCGCAGCAGCTCGGCGGAGAACATGGCATAGTCCCAGCGCAGGTTGGTCCGCCGGATGAAACCCTCGCTCAGTGTGGTGATTTCGGCCAGGCGGCGGACGACGTCGGCATACTCTTCGGGGTCCAGCCGCGCCCCGCGGTGCAGGGCGTACACGTAGTCGCGGGAGGCGTACTCTTCGGCTTCGCGCACGACGTCGGCCAGTTCCCGTCCCGGATGGCGGCCGTGGTAGTGGGCAATGGCCGCATAGGTGGGCAGGTGCAGCGGGTACGGGGTTTCCCGGCCCGGCGCGAAGTCCAGGGTGGCCATGTTCAGCACGGTGGAAATCAAGCCCAGCCCGTTGACCGCCAGCCCGTAGGCGTCAAAGAGCTTCCCGGCCACGGCCACCGCGCGCAGGGTGCCGTAGGACTCGCCCACCAGGTACTTGGGGCTCAGCCAGCGGTTGTTGCGGGTGGTCCAGAGCCGGATTACCTCGGCCACCAGGTCCCGGTCCTCCTCGAAGCCGTGGAACTCGCCGGCGTCGTTGCCGTCCACCACCCGGGAGAAGCCGGTGTTCACCGGGTCGATCATCACGAGGTCGGCGTGCGCCAGCAGGGTCTGCGGGTTGTCCACCAGGCCGAACGGGGGCGGGGTGAGTGCCCCGGCGTCGCCGGAGTCCACCATCCGCGGACCCAGCAGCCCCATGTGCAGCCACACTGAGGCCGAACCCGGCCCGCCGTTGAAGGCGAACACTACGGGCCGGCGGTTGGGTTCGCCCTCCGGAGCGTCGGCGGTGTAGGCGACCATAAAAATTTCCGCCTTGGGCTGGAAACCGTCCGACTTGCCGTCCTTGACCTCTTCCTTGCGGAACACCAGCCGTCCGGTGGTGGTGGTGTAGTTCAGCCCCGACGGGAGGGTGTGCCGGCGGACGGCGAAATCGTCGGTGACCTTGGCGCCGGCAGCCGCACCGGTAGAGGCACTGGAAGCTTCGGGCTGCTGCGAAACGCCAGCCGGGGAGGGAGAGGATTCGGGGGAGACCATGGCAAGCAGACTACCCGTGCCGGCACCGATTACCCGGAACTGAAACGGCCGGTTTCCCGCTTCATGCCGACGGAGCCCGGATACCTCTTCCCTGCCTCCGGGCACAGGTCTACGTTGAAAGGACCGTGACTGGCCGCGGCTCCCTCCAGACGGGTTCTGTCTCGCGCGGCGGGTCCGAAAGGTGCGGAGGAAGTACATGTTTTTCCATAAACAGGAACTCCAGTTCAAGTCCACCCCGGACAAGCCAGACGCCGTTTATGCCCGGAAGCTGCAGGAGGTCCTGGGCGGCCAGTACGGCGAAATCACCGTGGCCATGCAATACGAGTTCCAGGCCTGGAACGCGCACATCCCGGGCAAGTACCGGGACCTGCTGTACGGGATTGCCGCCGAAGAGATGGGCCACGTGGAGATGCTGGCCATTATGATTGCCCAGCTGCTGGAAAAGGCGCCCCTCGGGATCACCAACGACGCCGTCCAGTCGGATCCCACCGTCGCAGCGGTTGTGGGCGGAATGGACGTGCAGCATGCCATCGTTGCCGGCGCCGGTGCCCGCCCGGTGGACAGCAACGGCAATCCCTGGACGGGTGGCTATGTGACTGCCAGCGGCAACCTGCTGGCGGACTTTACCTCCAATGCCAACATTGAAATGCAGGGCCGGCTTGCAGTGGCACGGCTCTACCACATGACCGATGACCATGGCATCCGGGACCTGCTGGCCTTCCTGCTGGCCCGGGACACCATGCACCAGAACCAGTGGACCACTGCGGCCCTGGAACTTCAGGCGGAGAAAATGGAAGAACTTCCCGTGCCCAGCAACTTCCCGCTCAGCAAGGAACACCGGGAGGTTTCCTACCAGTACCTCAACTTCTCCGACGGCCAGCACGCCTCGGAAGGCTCGTGGGCGAAGGGTCCTGCGCCGGACGGGCACGGCGAGTTCAGCTACCACGACGGCCCCACGACGTCGGCCCCCATGCCGCCGCCCACGCACCCGGATGCGCGGTTCTACGGCACCACGGAACTGCCCAACACCGTGGAGAAGGCCGCCGGCGCGGCACAGGACAAGCTGAAGAAGGAGTAGCGGCCGCGGTATGAGACCGGGTGCGGCGGGTCCGCGCCCGGTTCCGCCGTGTCCGGAGTCGATTCGGGTGGCCGGCGCGTTTTCCGCGGTGCAGGGCGCTCGCTAGGGTGGGAAACAAAGCACCCTGACTATCGAGGACTCCCATGACCGCGAAACTTCCCGCGCCGGACAGCTCCCTGGCGTTCCTGCGCGAGGGCTACACCTTTATCTCCTCCCGCTGCGACCGCTTGGGTACGGATCTGTTCCGCACCCGGATTGCCGGCCGGCCCGTCTACTGCATGCGCGGCGCCGAGGCGGCACAGATTTTTTACGACGGCGGCCGGTTCAGCCGGCGGGGAGCCCTGCCACCCACGGTGGTGCACCTGCTCCAGGACAAGGGCAGCGTCCAGACGCTCGACGGCGCCGCGCACCATCACCGTAAGGGCATGTTCATGGACATGATGGCTCCCGAGTCCGTGGCCCGGCTGGGTTCCATCTTCGAAGCGGTGTGGCGTCGCCGCACGGCCGGCTGGTCTGCAGATGCTGTGGTGCTGCATAAGGAGGCCCGCTGGATGCTCACGGCTGCCGCCTGCGAATGGGCAGGCCTTCCCCTCCCGGACGCCGACGTGGACCGCCGCGCCGCCGAGTTCGGCCTGATGGTGGACCAGGCCGGCTCCTTCGGCCCGGCAAACTGGTGGGCGCAGCTGCGCCGCCGGCGCACGGAAAAGTGGGCGCAGGACATCATCAATGCCATTCGCTCCGGGGAACGGGAGGTGGCGCCGGCGTCGGCCGCAGCCCTCGTGGCCGGACACCGGGACCAGGAATCGAACCTGCTGCCGGTGGAGGTGGCGGCCGTGGAACTGCTCAACGTACTCCGCCCGATTGTGGCCGTGGCCCGGTTCATCACCTTCGCCGGCACGGCGCTGGTGGAACACCCGCAGTGGCAGCAGCAGTTCGCCGCGGGCAATACCGATGACCTGGAACCCTTTGCCCAGGAAGTGCGGCGCTACTATCCCTTCTTTCCGGCGATCGCCGGCACGGCCCTGAAGGAATTCGACTGGAACGGGCACACCTTCACGCCCGGCACCTGGGTGATGCTGGATATCTACGGCACCAACCACGACGCCCGGCTGTGGCCGGATCCGGAAGCATTCCGGCCCGAACGGTTCCGGTCCTGGGACGACAATCCCTACCGGCTGGTGCCGCAGGGTGCCGGGCAGGTGGAAACCGCGCACCGCTGCCCGGGGGAGGGGCTCACCCTGGAGCTGGTGAAGACGGCCGTCCGGCTGCTGGCCGAAGGCGGCTACCGGGTCCCGGCGCAGGACCTGAGCATTTCCCTGTCCAAGCTGCCCTCGATTCCGCGCTCGGGACTGCTGCTGGCCCCGCAGGGCGCAGCAACCCGCGGAACGGTTTAGAGCCGGACCGTTTGGGTCCGAACCGCCTAGGCCCGGACCGTTTAGGCCCGGACCGTTTCCAGTCCGGTCGGTGCCTGCCCGCCCGGTGCCTGGGACCGGCCGTTCTTCCCGAAGTAGTGAGCCAGGAAAAAGGTCATCGCCACGGCGCCGGCCGCTACGCTGGCACGCTCCCGCGGACCAGGAACCGAATGACCCAGCAGAGCGGTGCCGCCGGCGGTGTTCAACCCGCTCCACACGGCGTTGGCCAGCGGGCTGGAAAGCCCGACGCCGGGTGGTGACGCAAACGGCGTGGGGAACGGCCTGCCCTGCACGGCGCTGACCCCGTGCGGAACTGCGTTGGCCAGGAGTACCCCGGCGAAGAACCTGGCAACCATAGTCATGGGGCGAGCGTACCCCCGCGTACTGTTTTTGCTGCCGGTTTAACCCGGCAGCAAAACCGCGAACCGGCAGCAGAACCGCCGGAAGCGCTAGGCCGCGGTGCTCTTCGCGGCGTCACGGCCGGCCGCACCGCGGGACGTCAGCTCCGGTGCCGGCTTGGCGTAGAACAGCGCCGCCAGCAGGGCCACGATGATCACGGCGGCAGGTAGGTAGAGGGACTGGCCCATGGCCTCCGAATAGCCGGCCTTGAGCGCCTCGGGGAACGCTCCGGCGGCGGGTGCCGTGCCGCCGTCGGCCGCCCCGGCGCCCAGATGTGCGCTCAGGCGTGACTGCATGATGGCCGCGATGGCGCTGCTGCCGATCACCGCACCGAACTGCCGGGTGGTGTTGTAGACACCGGAACCGGCCCCGGCGACGTCGGCGGCCAGGTTGCGGGTGGCGGTCAGCGAGACGGACGGCCAGATGCACGCATTCGCCAGGCCCATCAGCAGCATCGGCAGGACCAGCTGCCAGTAGGGGACATCCGGGCTGAGCAGGGCACCGAGCCAGATCAGCGACGCCGCCATGGCCGCGAAGCCGAACACAGCGATGAACTTGGGGTTGCCGCTCTGGACGGTTTTGCCGGCCAGCGGGGCCAGCACGCCGGACAGCACCGCCATGGGAGCCAGGAGCAGGGCAGCCTGCGTGGGGCTCAGGCCGCGCACGTTCTGCGCGAAGAGGATCAGCGGCAGGGAGAACGCAGTAACGGCGAAGCCCATCCCGGTGATGGAGATGTTGGCCAGGGAGAAGTTGCGGTCCCGGAAGAGCTTCAGGGGCAGCAGTGGCTCGGCCCGGTTCAGGCGCTGCCAAAGGACAAACAGGGCCAGCAGCACAATGCCGGCAATGATGAGCGACCAGACCGAAATGGGCCCGGCGATGGTGCCCCAGTCATAGCTTTCGCCTTCCTGGATACCGAACACCAGGGCGAACATTCCGGCGGCGCTGAGCAGCACGCCCAGGTAATCGAAGCGGTGCACGGAGGTGGAGAGCTTCGGCACCAGCCGGTAGGCGAGGATGAAGCCCACCACGCCCACGGGGACGTTGATAAAGAAGATCCATTCCCAGCCCAGGCCGTCTACCAGGATGCCGCCGAGGATCGGTCCCACCAGGGTGGCGACGCCGGCGGTGGCGCCCCAGAGACCCAGTGCGGTGCCGCGCTTTTCCGGCGGGAAGATTCGGGTGATCACGGACATGGTCTGCGGGGTCATCAGGGCGGCGCCGAAGCCCTGGAAGACGCGGGCCACAATCAGCGCATCCACACTGTTGGCAAAGCCGCACCAGAGGCTGGACAGGGTGAAGACCACAAGGCCGATCAGGTAAACGCGGCGCGGACCGAACCGGTCACCCAGCCGGCCGGTAATCAGCAGGGGCACGGCGTAGGCCAGCAGGTACGCGCTGATCACCCAGATGACCTTGTCCAGGCCGGCGTCCAGGTCCTCCATGATGGCCGGGGTGGCGATGTTTACGATCGTGGAGTCAACCAGGATCATGAAGAAGCCGATGACCAGGGACCAGAGCGCGGGCCAGGGCCTGACCGTATCCGGGGAAAGGTTTTTCAAGATGCTTGCCGTTCTGGGAGAGTCGGGGCCGGGAAGGAACCCCGGGACGGGCCGGAAAAGGGCCGAAGTCCATTGTCCACTTAGGTTCCCTTAGGACCAACCCGGGGCCGGCCGGACCTATTCCGGGTTCCGGAGACTATGCCTCAAATACCTCCCCGTTCCGTGGCAGCCACGGGCCGGGACGGCCGTCCGGATGCCGGAAGGCCAGCGGCATGCCGCGGCAGGTCGGCCAGTGCAGGGAGTCGGTGACCTGGAGATGGACATGCGGTTCGGTGCTGTTGCCGGAGTTCCCGCACGCACCCAGCGGTGTGCCCGGAGGCACTTCGGTTCCGGCCGCCACGGCAACGGAGCCGCGGCGCAGGTGGGCCGTCAGCACAAAAGGGCCGGACGGGGTCAGGGCAATCACCACATGGTTGCCCGCGACGGCGTCCGGACCCTGCCGCACCCGGCCGGCCTGGGTCAGCGCATAGGCGAGCAGCACCGGCGGTGAGCGCCGGGCCTCGTGGTCGGGCTCGCCGTCGTGCACGGACACCACGGTGCCCGACGCCGGTGCCAGCACCGGGGCGCCGAAGCCGCGGAAGATCTCCGGAGGTTCGGTGGACAGCAGCGACCGCCACCCGGGCGGGCCGGAGCGCCCGTGCCCGTCCACGGCCACGAAGTCGATGGCGTAGGTGGTGCCGAAGAGGGTGCTGCCGTGGCTGGGCACGCGGTTGGCGGGGCTGTTCTGCACCGTCCACCGGCCGGTGAACGGCAGGTGAAGCAGTGTGGGTGCTGCGTCGGCGGCCATGGATACCCTTCCGTCAGGGGAACCGCCGTGCCGTCCCGCGCCCAATCGGCTGTAACCGGCAGTGCCCGGCGTACGATTCCTGCAACCGGATTCCTCCTGCACCAGTGTCGGGCCGGGTCCGCCGCACCACAACGCACCGCCGCACCAACGCACCGCCGCACCAATGCACCGCCGCACCAAATTGTCCGTCTCAAACAATGGAGTTTCAGATGAGCGTCAACGCTGCATCCGCCGCGCCTGCTTCCGGCCGGATGACCCGGGAGGAACGCAAGGTCCTCGCCGGCACCCTGGTTGGCACCACCATCGAGTGGTACGACTTTTTCATCTACGCCCAGGCCGCGGGCCTGGTGCTTGCCACCCTGTATTTCGCCCCCATCAATGACGGACCGCTGGGGCAGGTGGTTTCCTTCGCGACCATCGGCATCAGCTTCCTGTTCCGGCCGCTGGGCGCGGTTGTCGCCGGCCACCTCGGTGACCGGATCGGCCGGAAAAAGATGCTGGTCTTTACCCTGATCATGATGGGTGCCTCGACCGCGCTGATCGGCCTGGTACCCACCTACGCGCAGATCGGCATCGCCGGTCCCATCCTGCTGATCCTGCTGCGCATCCTGCAGGGCTTCTCCGCCGGCGGCGAGTGGGGCGGCGCTGCCCTGCTTTCGGTGGAGCATGCCCCCGTCAACAAGCGCGGGCTGTTCGGTGCCTATCCGCAGATCGGCGTGCCGATCGGCATGATCCTGGCCACGTTCGTGATGTATGTGCTGAGTACCAGCCTGACCGAAGAGCAGTTCGAAGCGTGGGGCTGGCGTGTCCCGTTCCTGCTTTCGGTGGTGCTGATTGCGGTGGGTTACTTCATCCGCCGCTCGGTCTCCGAAAGCCCCATCTTCAAGGAGATCCAGGAGCGGAAGAAGGAATCCTCCGCACCGCTGCGCCAGCTGTTCCGGCACAACACGCGCGAAGTGGTGCTGAGCGCCCTGATCTTCGTGGCCAACAACGCCGCGGGGTACCTCGTGATTGCCTTCTTCGCCTCCTACGCCAGCGGCAAGCCGACCCCCGACGGCGGCGGCGGGCTGGGCATGGACCGCCCGTCGGTCCTGCTGGCCACCACCCTGGGATCCTTCGGCTGGCTGATCTTCACCCTCTACGGCGGGATCCTCTCCGACCGGATCGGCCGGATCCGTACGTTCCAGATCGGCTACGCCTGGGTGTTCCTGTGGTCGGTACCGATGTTCCTGCTGATCGATACCACCAACATCATCCTGTTTGCCGTGGCCATCTTTGTGCTCACCGTGGGGCTGGGCCTGTCCTATGGCCCGCAGTCGGCCATGTATGCGGAAATGTTCCCCGCCAAGGTCCGCTATTCCGGGGTGTCCATCGGCTATGCGCTGGGCGCGATCCTGGGCGGGGCCTTTGCGCCCACCATCGCCCAGGCCCTGCTGAACGAAACCAAGTGGTCGCCGTCCATCGGCCTCTACATCATGGTGCTGTGCGTGGTCTCCTTCGCAGCCGTGACCATGGTGAAGGAAACCAAGGGGGCGGACCTGCATGTGGAGGGTGTCCCGAAGCGGCGTACCCGGCACTAGCCGCCGTCAGAACAGGACCGTCAGCGCTCCAGAACCCTCAGCGCTCCAGGACACCGATCTCGGTGCCGGAGCTGTCCAGGATCCGCAGGGTGTCGCCGTCCACCTCGGCGGCGGCACCCGCGGACAGCCACTCATCCACGCCGTGGCAGTACATCTTGGTGGAGGCCATGTCCGTCAGGGTGATGCGGGTGCCCTGGATGCTCCAGCTGCCAAACAGCCGGTTGCAGCCGTCCGTTCCGTTCACCCTGCCGTCGGCGCCGAACTCGAGGGAGGGCGCCTCGGGTGTTCCCGTGTCTCCCCACGTGCCGGTGACGTCGGGGCTTTCTCCGGCGGCATCGCCTCCTGCCGCGTCGCCGCAGGCACTGAGCAGCAGCACCGTGGCCGCCGCGCCCAGCAGGAGCGGGACCAACCGCCGGCGCATTACAGCCACTTGTTCCGCTTGAAGGTCAGGTAGAGGACAATCCCGGTCACCAGCATCCCCAACAGGGCCAGCGGATAGCCGTACTGCCAGGACAGCTCCGGCATGTTCTCGAAGTTCATGCCGTAGACGGTGCCCACCAGGGTAGGCGCAAACAGGATGGCGGCCCAGGAGGAAATCCGTTTCACCTGCTCGTTCTGCTCAATGCTGGTTTCCGCCAGCCGGTTGGAGGCGAGGGTGGAGGACAGGGTCAGCGCGTTTTCCAGGATGGCGCGGTAGGCATTGGCCCGGTCGATCAGCCGCAGCACGTGGTCCAGCACGTCGCCCAGGTTGTCCCGCAGTTCCGCCGGAACCCCGTACTGGTCAGCGGAGTTGCGCAGTTCCCCCACCACGGATTGCAGCGGGGTAATGGCGCGCTGGAACTGGATGACCTCGCGGGAGAGTTCATAGATACGGCGGGACACTTCGGCGTCGCCCCCGAACAGCTGGTCCTCAATCTCGTCGATGTCGTTTTCCAGCCCGGCAGCCACCGGTGCGTACTCATCCACCACCTGGTCCAGCACCGCATACAGGACCGCCTGCGGCCCCAGGGCCAACAGATCCGGCTCCTGCTCCAGGCGTTTGCGCACCCGGGTTAGGTCCGGGGACTCGGCGTGCCTCACGGTCACCACAAAGTTGGGGCCCACAAACAGGTGCAGTTCCCCGAATTCCACGCGCTCGACGTCGTCCAGGTAGCGGGCGGGGCGCAGCACCACAAACAGTTGCTCGTTGTACTGCTCCAGCTTGGAACGCTGGTGGCCGTCCAGGGCGTCCTCGACAATAAGAAGGTTCAGGCCGAACTCCTCGGCCACGGTGAGCAGCTCGAGCTCGGCCGGCCGGTAGAGGCCGATCCAGGCCATGCCGCCGGAACTGCGGGTCAGCTCAAAGGTCTCGTCCAGGCTGCCCGGGTTGTGCACGCGCTTGCCGTCCACGTACACCGCATTGTCGATCAGCGTCATGGACATTCCCCTAGCGTCGAAACCCTCATTACCGGGTGCGGCGCGGTGCGCCGGACCCCAGCCCATTATCCCCATTTCCCGCGCCGCCGTGGCCGCCGGCACCGCGAGTGAACGGTTTTGCGGTCCGGACCCGGCCGCGCGGCTGATGCATCGTACGCATCCGGCGGAGGTGCTCCGGGCTCAGAACCGCCAGACGAGCGGCACGTACAGCACCGCGAAGGCGAGGAAAACGAAGGACAGCGGCAAGCCGAGGCGCCAATAGTCGCCGAAACGGTAGCCGCCCGGCTGCATCACCATGAGGTTGGCAGGGGTGGCGATGGGCGTGAGGAAGGCAGCGGCCCCAACCACGCTGAGCCCCATCATGAACGGCAGCACGCTGACCCCCAGTGTTTGGGCGAAGGTCACCGCTACCGGCCCCATCACGAGCACGGTGGCCACGTTGGAGATGAACTGGCTGAGGATGAGGGCAAGAACGCAGATCACCAGGAGGGCGAGGTGCGGGGAGATGCTGCCGGTCGAGTCCAGGACCAGCGACGCGATCGCATCCGCAGCACCCGAGGACACAAATGCGGAGGACAGCGGGATGAGCGTCCCGATCAGGACCACCGTGTTCCACGAAATCGCCTGGAATCCCTGCGGCACGGTCACCACGCCAAGGAGGACCAGGGCGGCCGCGGCGAGGAGCCCCACAACCACCGGCGGCAGGAAACCGGTTGCCAGCAGCGCGATCGTGGCGGCCAGCACGGCGAGGCACCGGCGCCATCCGCGGCCCAGCGGCACAGCCCGCTGGAGGGTATGCGGAGGTTCGACGGCGATGACGTCGGGAGACTGCACGTATCGGTTCAGGGCATCCCAGGGTCCCTGGACCAGCACCGAGTCTCCGGCCCGCAGCGTCAGTGTCCCGGGAGGTGCGGGGGCCTCGGGGCTGGCCGCCGCGGTTCCGCCGCGGTGCAGCGCGACGATCACCAGGTCCTCGTCCCGCGTGGTCATGCCGGGACTGACGATGCGTCCGATCAGGGTTGAGCGGGGCGCGATGAGAACCTCCACGACGCCCAGCCGTCCCGTAAACAGCCGTTCCGTGTCGAGGTCGGCAGTGTAGATCTCCCGCCAGGACCGCACCCGCTCCCGCGGGTCGGTGCCCGCCTCCGCCAGCCGTTCGGGAGCACGTTTCGGCAGGAGTCTTCGGCCCAGCAGCACCACGAGGAGGGTGGTCACGGCGACGAGCGGAAGCCCCACCAGCGCGAACTCGAAGTACCCGAATGTGCGTCCTCCTGAACTGGCGGAGAGATCGGAGACGATGATGTTCACCGGCGTTCCCGTAAGGGTCAGCAGCGATCCCGCGCTGGCGGCGAAGGCCAGCGGAATGAGCATGTGTGAGGGAATGACCCCGGCCCTCGCCGTCGCGACGACAACCACTGGCAGGAGCGCCGCGACCGCGCCGTTAATGCTGATGACCGCGGAGAGGGCTGCAGCAACGGCCATGATCGTGATCAGCAGGCCGGTGCGGCTGAGGGAGGAGCGAAGTTCCAGCTGCTGTCCGACCCAGGCAGTGATCCCTGTGGCGTCCAGGGCCTCGCTGAGTACAAACAGAGAGGCGATGAACAGGGTGATCGGGTCACTGAAACCCTGCAGGGATTCGTTGAGGGGAAGCACCCCCGTGGCCCACAGGGCTACCGGAACGAAGAGCGCAACAACCACGAGGGGCAGCCGGTTGGTCATAAAGCCCGCCACGGCCAGGGCCAGGACCCCAAAGGTGGCGAGTATCGGCGGGATCATGCGGCCGGGCTTTCGGTTGTATCCACGTCTCACCCCTGTGTGTGATCCCGATGGTTCGTGCACGCGACATTTCCCACGCTTCACCAGCGTGCCCCCGGAACCCACGCAAAGCCATAGCGTTGCCGAGGGGCGGCGCGTTGGTCCTGCCATCGGCAAATGTGAGGACCCGGGAGGGGCGGCCCACGCGTCCCACGCGGACCGCGGGGGTGTGGGACCGGGGGGGCTCCGACGGTCCGCGGTGCGCCGGTTCAGCCGGCCCGGGTCACCGGATTCGGCCGCGCTGCCGCGACGCTGCCCGCCGCGGACCGCGTTTCCCGGGCGGCGTCCGGCATCCGCCGGGGTCCGCTCAGCGCTCGCAGCGCATTCAGGATGGCGGCCAGGTCCACCAGCTCCTGGGTCAGCGCCCCCGCCACCGCGGGGATGAACCCGAACGCGGCCACCAACATCAGGGCCAGGCTGAGGGCGATGCCCAGCCAGATGCTGCTGAGGGCCACCCGGATGGTCCGGCGGCCGATCTCCACCGCATCCGCCACCTTGGCAATGTCATCGGCCACCAGCACGACGTCGGCCGATTCGCTCGCGGCCGTGGAACCGCGCGCTCCCATGGCGATGCCGACGTCGGCCGCCGCAAGGACCGGGGCGTCGTTGACGCCGTCGCCCACCATGATCACCGGCCGCGGTTCCATCACCGCGACCGCCTTCACCTTGTCCTCGGGCAGCAGCCCGGCGCGGACATCGGTGATGCCCAGGCCTTCCGCCACGGCGGCTGCGGTGCCCTGGGCGTCGCCCGTGAGCATGACCGTACGGCGGATGCCTAGCCCGGCCAGGCGCTGCAGGGTGGCCGCGGCGTTTTCCCGTACCGCGTCGCTCATGATCAGCGTGCCGGTAAAGCGGCCGTCCACGCCCGCGTAGACCACCATCTGGCCCGGCTCCAAGCGGGCGGACACCGTATCCGCAGCGGTCTCGGCCACAAAACGTTCCTTGCCCACCCGGACGGTGCGTCCGTCCAGCACGGCTTCCACGCCGTTGGTGGCCACCTCCTGCGCATTGTCCGTGGAGCGCAGGGCAAGGCCGCGGGAGGCTGCGGCGCGCTGCACGGCGGCGGCCAGCACATGGGAGGAGTACTGCTCGGCCGAGGCGGCCAGGCCCAGCACGTCTTCCGCGCTGAAGCCCGGCTGCGGGCGGACCTCCACCAGTGCCGGCTGACCGTGCGTGAGGGTTCCGGTCTTGTCGAAGGCGGCGGACCCGGCCTTGGACAGCTGCTCGAGCACGGCCCCGCCCTTGACGATGATGCCGCTGCGCGCCGAACGGCTCATACCGCCCAGGAAAGCGACGGGAGCGGCGATCAGCAGCGGGCAGGGGGTGGCCAGGACCAGCACCTCCGCGAAGCGGACCGGGTCCCCGCTCAGTGCCCATGCGAGTCCGGCGATCAGCAGGGAGACCACGGTGAAGGGCACGGCGAAGCGGTCCGCCAGCCGCACTACAGGTGCCTTGGAATCTGCGGCTTCAGCCACCAGAGCGACAATGCGCTGGTACTGGCTGTCCGCCGTCGCCGCCGTGGCCCGCAGCAGCACGGCGCGGGTGCCGTTCACGGATCCGCTCATCACGGGGTCACCGGCGTGCCGGGAGACGGGAAGGGACTCGCCGGTCAGGGAGGATTCATCGAAGTCCGCGCCGGCGGACACCAGCTCGCCGTCCACAGGGACCACCTCGGCCGGACGGACCAGGAGCAGGTCCCCGGGGACAACGTCGGAGGCGGGGATGTCCTCGGCTCCCCGTTGGGTGTTTCCGCCGCGGAAACGGTGGGCCTGCTGCGGTGCACGCTCCAGCAGGGCGTCCAGCTCGCTGCGGGCGCGTCCGGCGGCGTAATCCTCCAGTGCCTGTCCGCCGGAGAGCATCAGGACGATGATCAGCGCGGCCAGGTTCTCACCCACGGCAACGGTGGCGGCTATGGCAATGACGGCAAGGATGTCCAGCCCCCAGTTGCCTGCCCGGATGTCCCGGACCATGCCGGCCGTGGTCTTCAGCGCCACCGCGGAGGCGAAAACCGCGGCGGTCCAGCCGGCGGCGGTGCCGGCGCCGGACCACTGCAGGAGAAGGAAGGCCACCGTGACCAGCACAGTGGCGAAAACCAGCGGATAGCGGCGCAGCGCGCCCGGTACCCGGTTCCATGTTCCCTTGCCCATGTCTCTGTTGTAAGCCGCCCGGCGCGGGGTTTCCAGCAAGCGAAAGCTCACCTAACTTCCGGGGGCGCCCCTGGCGGTCAGCGCAGGGCGTCCTCAATCCGGCGGGCGGTGCGGATCAGCCGCAGCCCCATGGCGTCCTCGTCCTTCCCCGAGCCGAAATAGACCACCGAGACCGCGGCGGGCAACTGGCCTGCGGCGCTGATGGGGGCAGCCACCGCGGAAACCCCTTCGATCACCTCGTTGTGGCTGATCGCGTAGCCGCGCTCGCGGGCGGTCCGGCTTTCACTCCGGTATTTCTGACCCGGTGCCAGCCGGTCCCACTGATCTTCGGTCAGGGCGGACTGGATGGCGATGCCCGGGGCACCGGCGGTGAAGGAATGCCGGGTGCCGGGCCGCTGGATCAGGGCGGTCCTCGTGTGGGTGGGTTCCACGGTCATCAGGGTGACGCAGTTCTGCCGGTCCCAAACCGCTATGAATGCGGTCATGGACAGCTCATTGGCCAGCGCGCTGAGCTCCGGCAGGGCAGCGGACTGCAGGTCCCGCGACACTCCCCGGGCGAGGGCCGCCAGGCCGGGGGCTGCGGCAACCCGGCCGGCGTCGTCGCGCATCACCAGCGAATGCGATTCCAAGGTGCGCAGGATGCGGTAGGCAATGGAGCGGTGCACGCCCAGACCTTCGGACAGTTCGGCGATGCTGAGCGGGTTTTCCGCGTCCGCAAGCAGTTCCAGGGCGCGGATGCCGCGGGAGAGCGTCTGGGACTGGGAACCGGCACCGGAAGGATCAGGGGGTGTCATGCGCCAATCCTAAGTCAGCAGCGGGAGCATTCCGGGCTGCGGGTCAGGTCCCGCGGCGGCGGCTGAGGAGCCCGGACATCAGGAGGAGCAGGCCGACGGCGAGCGGCCAGAGAACATACATGCTCAGCAGGGCGCCAAAAGCGGCAACCACCAGGCAGGTGAGCATGGCACCGCAGACCAGGATCAGGCCAAGCGTGATCCGGATGAGGCCGCGGTGCGGTGAGGGAATGGGCGGAAGCCATGCGGGACGTTCGTCAGTCCAGCTCATCCCGCAATTTTAGGGTCGGCGGGGAGCAAGCGCACCCGCTGTGCACTCATTTTCTTTGCCCTGCCGCCAACCCGGCTCTTCCCGGCGGGCAGACGGCGTGAAAGGATGGCGCATCCCTGCCCGCCAACCATCGGAGTTCGCCATTATGGACCAGAGTGACCTGCTGATTGATGCCTTCGGCCGCCTCCCCGCAACGGTGCGCCGGACGGTCCAGGACCTGGATGCCGCTGCCCTGAACCACCGACCGTACGCCGAGGGCAATTCCATTTCCTGGCTGATCTGGCACCTGGGCCGGGTCGAGGATGCCCAGATTGCCGACGTGGCCGGGCAGGAGCAGGCCTGGATAGCGGACGGCTGGGCGAAACGGGTGGGACTGCCGCTGGCCGTGGAGGACACCGGGTACGGGCACACCTCCGAGCAGGTGGCGAAGGTGCAGGTGCAGTCCGCCGAGACCCTGCTGGGTTATTACGACGACGTCCACTCCCGCACGGAGGCGTTTGTCTCCGGGCTATCCGGGCAGGACCTGGACCAGGTGGTGGACCGGGCCTGGGATCCGCCGGTCACCCTGGGCGTGCGGCTGGTAAGCATCCTGGCGGACTGCCTGGAGCACGCAGGCCAGGCCGCCTACCTGCGCGGACTGGTGCTGGCAGAGCGTTCCTAGGCGTCCTCACCGGCGGGCCGCCTGATCTGGGGACGTGCCTCAGCCGAGCGAGGCCAGCAGCTTCTCGCAGGCGTTCAGGCAACGCCGGCAGGCGTCAGCGCAGATCCGGCAGTGCTCATGCATGGAGGCGTGCTGCTGGCATTCCTCGGCGCAGGCGGCGCAGGCTGCGACACAGGCATGCAGCAATGCTGCGGTGGCAGGACCCGTGGTTGCGGTGCGGGACAGCACGGCCGAGGTGACTGCGCAGATTTCGGCGCAGTCCAGGTTCGTGCGGATGCACGCGACCAGGTCGCCCAGCATGTCCTCGCCCAGACACGCATCGGCGCAGGCATTGCAGACCTGGGCGCAGTCGGCACAGGCTGCCAGGCATTCGGCCAGCAGCCGGGGATCCGCGGCACGTGTGCCGCCGGGATGGGTTTCGAGCATTTTGGTGATCAGGGCCATGGGATTCTCCTTGATTCCGGTGTGCTTTGTCCTGGCCGTTTCGAGGCTCCGGCCGCGGCCTGCCTCCCACCGTAACGACACCCCACAGGACTTCCCAAGGGCACTGATGGTTTGGCCCCCGCCCGGCGGCGTGATTAGAATCGGTGTAGCCTAGCGGGGTTGGCCATTTGGACAACACAGCGCAGTTCGGGGCTTTAGCTCAGTTGGTAGAGCGTTTCGTTCGCAATGAAAAGGTCAGGGGTTCGATTCCCCTAAGCTCCACAGAATCGAAGGGGCCTGTTTCCCGGTTTGACCGGAAAACAGGCCCTTTCTGCTTTCCGCACCACGCCCGCCGGCCGTTGGTCCATGCGCTAACGTTGGCACCGCCCAAGCAGTAGCCCTCGAAAAGGGGCACCAGAGGGAGGCAGACTGATGAGAATCCTCGTGACCGGTTCCGCAGACGGCCTCGGGCGTGCTGCGGCGGACTCACTGCTCGCTCAGGGACACGACGTCGTGGTGCATGCCCGCAACCGGGACCGCGCCGCCAGCGTGGAACCACTGCTCCGCCGCGGGGCAGGCCTTGTGGTGGGCGACTTCTCGGACCGGGACGCGGTGCGGCACGTTGCCGTGGAACTGAACGACGGCGGGCCGGTGGACTCGGTGATTCACAATGCCGGTGTCTGGCGCGGTCCGGCGGTGATGCCGATGAATATCGTGGCCCCGTATCTGCTCACCGCCCTGCTCCTGGGCCCGGCGCGGCACGTGTACCTGAGCAGCGGGTCCCACTTCAGCGGACACCCTTCCCTGGACGGCGTGGACTGGGCCGGCACCGGGCCGGGGTCCTACGCGGACAGCAAGCTTTTTGTCACGGCGCTCTCGGCTGCCCTGGCTCGCCTGCGCCCGGCGGTGCTGAGCAATGCCGTGGACCCGGGCTGGGTACCCACCCGGATGGGCGGGCCGGGCGCACCCGATGATCTGGAGCTTGGCCATCAGACCCAGGCATGGCTGGCCGCCGGCACCGAGCCCGAAGCGCTCACCAGCGGCGGGTACTGGTACCACCGGCAGCGGCAGCAGCCGCACGCGGCGGTCCGTGACCGTGCCTTTCAGGATGAACTCCTGCAGACCCTGGCCCGGGAAACCGGCACACCGTTGCTGGCGGGCTGAATCCTCAGTCTTCGGCCAGGGAAGCCATGCACGCGGCCAGCGCCTCCCGCAGGGCGGCCGCCTGCTGTTTGCTGAGCCCGGAGACCATCCGCTGATCCACCGAGTCCACCACCGATTCAGCCCGGGCAAGCAGCTCTGCGCCGGCGGACGTCAGGACCGCGGGCAGGGCCCGTCCGGAATCGGGCCGGGCGGGCCGCTCCACCAGACCGCGGTCCAGCAGCCCCTGAACCAGGGTGTTCATCGCCTGCCGCGAGACGAAGGCGCTGCGCGCCAGCTCCGCCGCGGATATGCCCGGTTCCCCCGCCAGCAGATGCAGGCACACATACTGCGAGACGCTCAGCCCCAGCGGCCGCAGGACTTCATCCATCCGCGTATGCAGCAGTGCCTGGGTGTGCTTGAGCATGTACCCGATCTGCGGAACTTCCTGGTTGACCATGTCAATATCCTGACATACAGTTGGGGTGTCAATAAGTTGACATCAAACAACGAGGAGATCCCCATGGCTGTCACCGGACCCGATTTCATTGCCCTGCAAGTGCGGGACCTGGCGCGGGCAGCAGGGTTCTACGAGGAGGTGGTGGGCCTGACCCGGGCGCCTGCTTCACCTCCCGGTGCCGTGCGTTTCCAGACCGCGCCCATACCTTTTGCTGTCCGGGAAGCGGGCCCCGGCACCGATCTTGGCTCCGGCGCAGAGCCCGGGCTCGGCGTCGCGCTTTGGTTGCATGATCCCGAGGCTGCAGCACTGCACGCGACCGTGGCCGCTGCCGGCGCCACCGTCATCCAGGAACCTTTCGAGGGCCCGTTCGGCACCACTTTTACGTTCCGTGACCCGGAGGGGTATGCCATCACCGTGCATGACCGCGCCTGAGGCGGGGTGGCCGGGCCGCCGCAGGGTGTTGGACACAACACAGTGGGCAGGGCCCCGCGGCGTGTGCCGGTGCCTAGGCTGGAAGCATGAAGGTCACTGGCATCATCCGTCCTGTTGAAACCCGGGAGCTGGAAGCGGAGGGTGAGAGCTTCCTGGACGCCCGTGAAGCCCTCCAGGTGCAGGTCCCGGAAGGGTGGCAACTGATCATGGTTACCACCCATCCATAACCGATTATTTAGCAGTACCGGACGTCCCTAATAAATAGTTTTTGGTGATACCGAAAGTCCCTGTAACCCCCGGAAATCCGCGGATTTCCGGGGGTTATCGTGTCCTTAGTGAATAGTCAATAACTGAGCCCGAAATCCGCACAAAAAACCTGCGTTTTATTCGGTGACATAAACCCTGGTGCGTGTCATGATTTGGCCATGCCGACCCGCGAAGAAATAGAAGCCGCACGTACCCCCTCGGGAAGTTTCACCAAGCAGCAGCTCGCCCAGTGGGGCATTGCCTGGCCGCCGCCGCGGGGCTGGCGCCGCCAGTTGGAAGAAGAAGCGGCAGCCGCAGCATCCTCCGGCGCGCAGGACCGGGTGGGAGCCATCTAGCGGGGAACCGGGAAACCCGCGGGTTAGACTCGCGCCCATGACTATTGCCCTTCGCAGGATGGATGGCGGCGACGCAGACGCGGTTGCCGCCTTTTTGTCCTCCAACCGGTTCCCCTTCCACGTGAACCCGTCACCCACCGAAGTTGAGGCCCGCTCCCGCGTGGCCGCCGGGCACTTCTGGTCGGAGGAAGCCCAGGGCTACTGGATCCGGAACGGGGCAGAAGACATCGGACTGGCCGTTTTGGAAGACCTGGCTGACGAGAATCCCGTTTTCGACCTGCGGCTCGCAGAGTCACACCGCGGACAGGGGTTCGGGGTGCCGGTGGTCCGGGCACTGTGCCGTCTGGTCTTTACGGAGATGCCCGGCATCGTCCGCTTCGAGGGCCAGACACGGGAAGACAACGTGGCCATGCGCAAGACGTTCCTGCGGGCAGGATTCGTCAAGGAAGCCCATTACCGGCAGGGATGGCCTATGCCGGACGGGACACGCGTGGCATCCGTGGCCTACGCCATCCTGCGGACAGACTGGGAAAACAACACCGTCACCCCGCTGGACTTCGATGACTTCCCTTCTCTCCCCGGACTGCAAAAGCAAGGATCCACCCGGTGAGCCCCACTCCCGCCATTTCCGTCCGCGGACTGACCAAACGCTTCGGCAGCATGACCGCCGTCGATGATTTGTCCTTCGAAGTGGAAGCCGGAAGTGTTTTTGCCTTCCTGGGCGCCAACGGGGCGGGGAAATCCACCACCATTTCCTGCCTCACCACGGTGATGCCGTTCGACGACGGGGAGGTGGCGGTTGCCGGACACGACGTGCGCGGCAGCGGGACGGGAGTCCGTGAAGCCATAGGCGTGGTCTTCCAGGACTCCATGCTGGATCCGATCCTGACCGGCCGGGAGAACCTGCAGACGCGCGCCCGGTTCTACTCGGCGGACAAAAAGGCCAACGATGCCCGGATCGAGGAACTGAGCGGGATGATCGGTTTGGCGGATTTCCTCGACCGGAGGTACAGCACCTATTCGGGCGGACAGCGACGCCGGGTGGACATTGCCCGGGCCCTGCTGCATTCGCCGTCGATCATCTTCCTGGATGAGCCAACCGCAGGACTGGACCCGGCAAGCCGGGCGGTGGTCTGGTCCACCATCCACGACCTGCGTGAAAACCACGGGCTGACCGTTTTCCTCACCACGCACTACATGGAGGAGACCGAGGAAGCGGACCGCGTTTGCGTCATCGAGAAGGGCCGGATCATCGCCGACGGAACCCCCACCACCCTGCGGGCCAAATACAGCCGCAGCATACTGTCCATCACCTCCGCCGATCCCGCAGCACTGCGCGGCCTTGCCCGGGAAGACGGCGTGGACGTGGCAGGGGAGGAAGGCAACGTGTTGCGGCTCGCGGTGGACCGCGCCGACACAGCCCGGCAGATCCTCGCCGGGCATGGGGACCACGTCCTGGACTTCGAATTCCGCCACGGCACCATGGATGACGTTTTCCTGGCCCTGACCGGCCGGCGGGGGGAAGCGGAATGAACGTGGTCATGGACATCACCGGACGGAACCTGCGGCTGTACTTCCGCGACCGGCTGAACGTGTTCTTTTCCCTGCTGGGCGCGCTTGTCCTGTTCCTGCTGTACACCCTGTTCCTCGGCAACCAGCAAACCGAAGGCCTGGCCGAATCCTTTCCACAGGCCACGGAGGAGGACATCAAGGGACTGGTGGACGCCTGGATGTTCGCCGGGATCGTCGGCATCACTGCCATCACCACCGGCCTCGCGGCGGTAAACGTGATTGTGGAGGACACTGCCACCGGGCGCTTCCGCGACTTCCTGGTTTCACCGATCAGCCGCGGCCAGCTGGTGCTGGGATACCTGCTGTCCACGGTGGTGATCGCCCTGATTATGACCACCCTGGTGTTCGGCGTGAGCCTGGCATATCTGGCCCTGCTCGACGACGTGACGCTCACCGCCGGGCAGGTGGCCAAGACCTACGGGTACCTCGTCCTCAGCTGCGCCGCTTTCGGAGCGCTCAGCTCGTTCATTGTTTCCTTCGTCCGCACCCCGGGCTCGTTCTCGGCGTTGTCCACCCTGGTGGGCACCATCCTAGGTTTCGCCGCCGGCTCCTACATCCCGGTGGGGGCCTTCCCCGAGGGCGTGCGCAACTTCGTCAGTGCGTTGCCGTTTATGCAGGCATCCATGGTGGTGCGCCAGGAAATGACCGAGGGACCCATGGCATCCGTGACCGACCAGCCCGAGGCCGTGGCAGAGGTGGAACGGCTCTTCGGCATCACCGCGTACGTGGGGGACTGGCAGGTCCCGGTGGGCTACGTGGTGTTGGTGCTGGCGGCCATGCTGGTGGTCTTTACCGCCCTGGCCGCCTTGCGCATCCGGTCACGTATCCGCTGACCGGTCAGGACACCCCGGCAGCCACCTCGTAAATGATCTCCAACCCGTCCTCGTCATCCCACTGCTCGCCGTTGGCCACGAAACCGTACTGTTCCACCAGCCGCCGCGACGCGTGGTTGTCCGGGCTGATGGTGGCCCGGACCACCCGGATGGAGGGCTCCTTCGCCGCCACCGCCAGCAGCGCCTCCAGGGCAGCCCTGGCATAGCCCTTCCGCCGGTAGGCGGGGTCCACCGAATACCCCACTTCCACCATTCCGTCCGGGTCGGGCGGGCCGTGGAACCCGGCCTGGCCCACCGCACGCCCCAGCCGGGGATCGAAGATAGCCCGGGTAATCCAGGCGGCATCGCCGGGACTGTCCTGCAGCTGGGCGCTCCGGATCCGCCACAGGGACTGCCGTTCCCGGGAAAAGTGTTCGGTCATCTCCAAGGGTGCGTGCCGGTTGGCGGTGACCAGATCACCCGCAGCCAGCGCGTCGATCGCCTCGCGGGGGAGCTGGATCAGTTCAATGTGTACGCCTGCCACTGCTGGCTCCTTTGCCGGTTCCGGCACCGCTAATTCACGGCCGGGGTTCCGAGCCTAACGGTGTTCCCGCCAGACTTGAAGGAATCCCCGCCCCGCCGTGAAGGGAAGAGCAATGGCCACCGATTCCATCCTGATCATCGGCTCCGGTCCGGCCGGCTACACCGCGGGCATCTACGCGGCCCGGGCCGGGCTGAAACCGCGCATTCTCGCCGGGTCCGTAACCGCTGGCGGGGCACTGATGAACACCACCGACGTGGAGAACTTCCCCGGGTTCGCCGACGGCATCCAGGGACCCGACCTGATGGACAGCCTGCGCCGGCAGGCGGAGAAGTTCGGTGCCCGGGTGGAGTACGACGACGTCGTGTCAGTTGACCTGGGCGGGCACACCAAGCGGGTGGCCACCGGCGGCGGGAATACCTACAAGGCCAGGTCCGTCATTCTTGCCACCGGTTCCGTCTACAAGGAACTGGGGCTGGCGGAAGAAAAACAGCTGAACGGCCGGGGCATTTCCTGGTGCGCCACCTGCGACGGCTTCTTCTTCCGCAACCTGCCCGTTGTGGTGGTGGGCGGAGGGGATTCCGCCATGGAGGAAGCGCTGTTCCTGACCCGGTTCGCGGAGTCGGTGACCGTCGTCGTGCGCCGGGATGTCCTGCGCGCCTCGCGGATCATGGCGCAGCGGGCGCGTGACCACGCGAAGATCCGCTTCGAATTCAACAGTGAGGTCACAGTCATCCACGGGACGGAAAAGGTCACCGGTGTGACCCTCACTGACACTGTCACGGGCGCCGTCCGGGAACTGCCCGCGGCCGGGATTTTCGTGGCCATCGGCCATGTGCCGCGCACGGACCTGCTGGCCGGCCAGGTGGACCTGGACGACAACGGCTACATCAAGGTGGCCGCCCCCACCACGCAGACCAACCTGGACGGGGTGTTCGCCTGCGGCGATGCGGTGGACCACCGCTACCGGCAGGCCATCACCGCGGCCGGGACCGGCTGCTCCGCGGCACTGGATGCCGAACGCTACCTGGCCGCGCTGGCGGACGCGGACAGCATCGCCACCGCACTGGTGGAGGGCTCGCTGCAGGGCTAACCCAGCGTCAGGACCCGGTGAAGGTCAGCACCAGCAGGGTGATGTTCAGGACCACCAGCAGCACCGAGACCAGCACGCCCAGGGCCGTGGTGAACCAGCGGTTGCGGTGCGCTCCCATCAGGCTGGCCTGAGCGGTCAGCCAGACCAGCGGGATCAGGGCAAACGGAATGCCGAAGGAGAGGATGACCTGGCTGAGGATCAGTGCCCAGGTGGGATCGATGCCGACGGCGAGGATTGCCAGGGCGGGTACCAGGGTGATGAGCCGGCGCAGCAGCATGGGGATGCGTACCTTCAGCAGCCCCTGCATGATCTCCGCGCCTGCATAGGCACCCACCGACGTCGAGGCCAGGCCTGAAGCGAGCAGCCCGACGGCGAAGAGGGTGGCCACGACCCCGCCGAGGGAAGCGGCAATGGCGGCGTGGGCGCCCTCGAGCGTGTCCGTGCCGGCGACACCCTGCAGGGAGCTGGCCGCCAGCAGCAGGATGGCCAGATTCACCGACCCGGCCACCGCCAAGGCAATGGTGACATCCCATTTGGTGGCCTTGATCAGGCGCGGCGTGGTGAGGGTGGCCGTGCGGCCGGGGAAACGGTCACGGGTCAGGGCGGAGTGGGCGTAAATTGCATGCGGCATCACGGTGGCCCCCAGGATGGATGCTGCCAGCAGCACGGATTCGCTGCCGTCAAAGCGGGGCACCAGGCCCGCCGCCAGCGAGGCGCCGTCGGGCGGGCTGACGAAGACGCCCACCGTGAACCCGACCACGATCACCGCCATGAGGGTGACGATCACGTACTCAAAGCCGCGCTGGCGGCCGCGGTGCTGCAGCTGCAGCACCACCATCGAAATGACGCCGGTGATCACCCCGCCCAGGAACAGCGGCAGGTCAAAGAGCAGCCAGAGGGCGACGGCGCCGCCGATCACCTCCGCGACGTCGGTGGCCATGGCAACCAGTTCGGCCTGCAGCCAGTACAGGCGGCGGGCCGGTTTCCGGCCAATCCGCTCGCCGAGCAGTTCCGGCAGGCTGCGCCCGGTCACCAGCCCGAGCTTGGCCGAAAGGTACTGGATCAGCCAGGCCATGATGTTGCCGGCCACCACCACCCAGACCAGCAGGTAACCGAACTGCGCCCCGGCGGTCATGTTGCTGGCGACGTTCCCCGGGTCCAGGTAGGCGACGCCGGCAACCAGGGCCGGGCCGAGCAGCCACAGGATGTTGCGCGGACGGCCTGGACGGCGGGCAGTGGTATCCGGGAGCTGATCTGTACGAGCCATGACAGCAACCTAACATTGAAATTTCGGCACGCCTAACAATTTCTCACAGGTACTCCTCTGCAGTCGTGAAATGCCCTGCACGGCAGCCGGAAAACACCGAAGGCGCCCGCGAGCGGACGCCTTCTGTTTTGTATTGGTTGATGGGATACGGGGCAGGCCAGCGCGGCCTGTAAACCTACGCCTGGGGTGCGTACGCGGGCTGGCTGCCGCTGGCTGCGAGCCCGAAGGGACCCTTGCTGGCCTGCGGGCCGAAGTACCGGGCGGAGCTGAAGGAAAGGTAGAAGTACATGATGGTGGAGAAGAGGAAGGTCAGCACGGCAACTCCGGCGGACTGGCCGAAGACCTTGGCGAGATTGATGGCCAGGAAGATGAGCGCCACCAGGTTTGCCACGGGAACAAGCAGGAGCAGGACCATCCACCCCGACATCCCTGCAATACGGAACAGCACAACCATGGAATATACGGGGATAAAGGCTTCCCAGGTCTTACGGCCGGCCTTCTTGAACATGCCCATCATGGACAGGCCGCCGATGACGATGCCGATGACGGCGAAAACGAGGAAAGACCCGAAGATGGCGCCGGCGCTCATGGCCGGATCCGTGGTGGTGGTGAATTCGGATGCGGACAGGGCAAAGGGAAGGTTCGAGACTGGATTGATCATGGTGCAAATAATAGGTGCCTAATGCATTGAGTCAAGGTTATTTGGGGATTCGGGGTTTACTCAGCCTGAATCAGGGGTCGCCGTGCCTGCCGGCCGTTTCCACGGAAGATATCCCGTCACCTCAAGCTGCAGTGAATAGCTGAGGAATGTCCGGATCAGCACGATCACTGCCAATATCCCCAAGGACTCGAAAGTCGGCGTGATTGCCACCGTGCGGATGATGTCGGCAGCCACCAGCAATTCGAGGCCCAGGAGGATGCTCCGCCCCAACCGCTGCCGGTATTCCGTATATATTTGGTCCTTTTTTCGTGCCAGGGCGGCCAGCGCCGCAATGCTGGCGGCCAGGGCTCCCAGCACAATGGCAGCAACCCCGGCAAGGTCCATGAGTTCGCCTACGGCCTCGATGAAATGCTTAAAGTCCATTTCCGGGATCCGTTATCTCCGGTCCCGGCAGATAGGCGCCGGGAGAATTTCCTCCAGGGGATTAATCAACGCCCGGTGACGCGGCAGGGTCAAGGGTGTCCGGGAAAATGTCCGGTGGAATTTGTGAGGAATCCCGTCCGGTTACGCTGCGGCAGGAGCGGGCTCGTAGTAAAAGCGGAAATCGTCGTACGGGTCGCGCCAGGCGGAGTCGTCCCGCGGAATCCGCCGCACCGTGGCGGCCGGGGTCCAGCGGTTATGCGCCCGTCCGTCGTCGTCGATCCAATGCAGGAGAACCTGGGTGCGGGTCCAGGCCACGGCCTTGCCGTCCACGCTGCCCTGGCCGGTGGTGCAGCGGACGTAGGGCTCGCGACGGTAGTGGGCGTGGGTGACCTGGCCGGCGGGAACAACGGGGGCAGACGGGATGCTGGTGGAAAAACTCATGCCTCCACCATGGCAAGCGCCTCTGACATTCCTGCCTGGGCGTTGCCGGGCAGGGCGCAGCTGCCTAGGAGGCCAGGTCCCGCCATTTGGCTACGGCACGGCCGGTGAGTGCGGCGCCGCGCCGGGCGGCAGCGCGGGGCGCCAGACGGATCACCGGGGCCAGTCCGGCTTCCGGGGAGGACGGCGACGCCGTGCCGGGCATTGTGTCCTTCGCCTTCATCGCCGGGCGGTTCAACACCAGGAAGCCGATGCAGATGGGCAGGAAGAGCAGCGAAACCAGGGTCAACGCACCCAGCCCGAAAACGGCAAGGGCGGCATGCATGGGGGAGCCGAAAAGGGCGGCGACAAAATCGGCGGCACCGAAAATCATCCACGCCCAGAAAACGGCGATCAACACCAGGCCGCTCCGTGCCCGGCGGTAGAGCATGGCCGACTTCTTCCGCACGGAAGGCATGGCCTGAGACTGACTGCCCATTCGGTTATTCTCCCCAACTAAAGGTCCGGATATTCGGACCTAATGCAGATAATAGCCCGTTTTCCGGGAAGTTGGAGATAGGGTGTCCCCCCGCAGTTTCGGTGTGGCATCCGTCCGCCGGTCAGGTACCCGGCTGCGGGTCAGCCCGAAGCCGGCCGTGCCGCGGGCTGTTGGGGTTCAACAGGGAGTGCCGGTAGCCGTAGAAACCGTAAACCAGCAAGCCGATGACCAGCCAGATGCCAAAGCGCAGCCAGGTCTCCCAATGCAGCTGCAGCATCAGGAAACCGGAGGCCAGCACCCCAAAGGCCGGCACAAACGGCATCAGCGGCAGCCGGAACTCCCGCGGTGCATCCGGCTGGCGGTAACGCAGCACAATCACGGCCACGGAAACCACCACAAACGCGGCCAGGATGCCGATATTGGTCAGGTCCGCCACGGCACGGATGGGGAAGAACCCGGCCAGCAGGGCGGAGGCGCCGCCGGCAATCCAGGTCACCCGCTGCGGGGTGCCCCGCCTGTCGGTGCCGGCAAACCAACCCGGCAGCAACCCGTCGCGGCTCATGGAGAACCAGACGCGCGTGACGCCCAGCAGGAACGTGAGCATCACGGTCAGGATGGAGAGCACGGCAAAGGCGGAGATCACGGTGGCTATGACAGGCAGCCCGGCGGCCTGGAACGCCGAGGCGAACCCCGCCGTGGGACTGATATCCCGGTAGTTCTGCATGCCGGTCAGCACCAGGGTGGCCAGGACGTACAGGAGCATCGCCACCCCCAGGGACAGCAGGATGGCCTTGGGCATGTGCTTCTTTCCGTCCTTCGCCTCCTCCGCCGCGGTGCTCATGGCGTCATACCCGAACACTGCGAAGAAAACCGTGGCCGCACCCGTAAAGACCGCGCCGAAGCCGCTGGGCAGGAACGGGGTGTAGTTCTCGGTGTTGATGTAGAAGAAGCCCAGACCCACGATGAAAAGGATCAGCAGCACCTTCAGGCCCACTGCCACCAGCTCAAAACGGCCGAACGTCCTGGTGCCGCGGCTAAGGATCCAGGTGATGAACAGGCAGACGACGGCGGCGGGCAGGTTGATCAGCCCGCCCGCCACGGTGTCGCCCGTGCCCTGCATCCACACGGGCATGTCGATCCCGAACCCGGCGAGGAACTCGGTGAAGTATCCGGATATGCCAATGGCCACCACTGCCACGATCGCGGTGTATTCCAGCAGCAGGTCCCAGCCGATGAACCAGCCGATCAGCTCCCCCAGGGCAACGTACCCGTAGGTGTAGGCGGAGCCGGCACGCGGGACCATCCCGGCGAACTCGGCATAGGACAGGGCAGCTGCCGCGCTGGCGAGGCCGGCAACCAGGAAGGAAATCAACACGGCCGGACCCACCGGGGAGGCGTCCGGGCCGCCGTTCGCCACCAGCCCCGCGAGGGTGAAGATGCCGATACCGATGATGCCGCCCACACCGATGGCCGTCAGCTGCCAGAGACCCAGGCTCTTGAACAGCTTGTTGCCGGTCTTCTCTTCATCAACCTCGTCAATGGGCTTGCGGCGGAGGACCGAACCTCCGCGGCCCGCGACTGTGGACATGTCTGCTCCGATCCGTGCGCTGCGGTGCCGCCGGGACTGGGCGTCGGGGCGCTGCTACGGCAGAAGTATGGACCCGTGCGAGGCCATCGGGTACCCCTGACGGCTACCTGTTCCACCCGACTGTTCCGTTGCCGGGACAGGGTCTCCCCGTACCGCGCAGAAGCCTTGCGGGCCGCGGACCCGCGCCACAGAATTGAGCCAGGTCGCTCCAGTCCGCCGCCGGGCACCGCCGCCGGGCACCGGCGTCGGACATTGACGGGAAGGCGGGAACGGGTTGTCGATGGAACTTCTGCCCACGCACGGCATGCGGATCAACGAATGGCTGGGCACCTACGGGATGAACCGGGGCCGCTACGAGGGTGCGGGCGAGGGGATTTTCGCTGCGGTGGTGGCGCGCCTGGCCGACGACGGGTTGAACTACCACCACATCCAGCACCGGGTGAAGGAGTCCCAGTCGCTGGGCAAGAAGCTGGACCGCCGTTCCGAGGACGGGGTGCCACGCTATCCCAACGGCCTGGCGGACATTGATGACCTGATCGGCGTCCGGATCATCCTGTTCCTGGAATCGGATATCCCGGCACCATGGAAGCACTGTCGGGCACATTCGTGGAACTTGACCATGTGGACAAGTCGGCAGAGCAGAAGACCCGCGGCGACTTCGGGTATTCCGGCCAGCACCTGGTCCTGCAGGTTCCGGAGGACAACGCCCCGGCAGGGTGTGAGGCCTACGGCGGGCAGCGGTTCGAAGTGCAGTTCCGGACCATCCTGCAGCATGCGTGGGCCGAGTTCGAGCACGAAATCCGGTACAAGGGCACCGGGCCGGTTTCTCCGGAGGTGAACCGTGCCTTCACCCTGGCGTCCGGGCTGATCGAACTGGCCGACCGGGAGTTCGATGCCATCAACCATGTGGTGGCCCTGCAGCGGCTGCGGGGCCAGGCCAAGGTGGCCGGCACCGCGACCGGCGATGAGCTCACGGCCGCAGCGCTGCGCGAGGTGCTGGAGCAGGAGCTGCCGGAAAACCCGCGAAGCAGGGCCGAGCACTATGACTGGCTGGTGCAGGTGCTGGAGGCCAACACCGTCTACTCCCTGGCGGAGGCTACAGCGCTGCTGCGCTCGGCCGACTGGCCGTCACTGGGCCAACGGCTGCGCTACCGGTTTCCCCCGGGGCACGTACGCGCAGCAGATGACTTCCTGCTGGAGCAGTGGGGCCGGGCCTACATCCAGCGGACGGCGCATTTGAGCGAGGACGGCACGCGTCGCGGAAAACTGGAGTACCGGCTGCGCCGGCTGCTGTCCTGACCTGCCCCGGCGTCCCTGCATGCAAAAGCGGGGGTGGCGACTGTCCGTAAACAATCACCACCCCCGCTGCATAAAGGAAAAGCCTTATTTCATCAGCGAAGAATCTGGAACTGATATTCGGGTTCCAGGCCGGTAACCAGCAACTTTCCTGTTTCCTCGTCCTTTGTCAGGTGGAAGACGATCTTGGCGGTAGCCTCCTCGTCGGCATGCTTCCCATCGACTTCGGCAATGTTCTTGTATTCAAGTTCGAGGGTCACCATGATTGCATTGCGCCCGTCCGCAAGGGAACCGGCGCTGATGGACGCAGTCTGGATTTCGCGGTCCTTGATATGCGCCGCCTCGTCGCCGTAGACCAAGCCGTAGTCCAGCTTGCTGTCGTCATGAAGCCGGTGCGAACCCTTGAAGACCACTGCCAGGTTGGGATCGTCGGAAATCAAGGCGTTGTAGATATCCTGCGCCCAGGCAGGATCAAACTTGTCCTGGTTGGCCTTCCACCACTCCACTCGTGCTTCGAGGTCATTCGGGGCACCGTTGCCCGCAGTGTCGATCATATCCACGGCCATCTCAACAGAGAGGCGCTGGGCTTCCTTGATTTCATCCTCGCTCCACACCGTGGCGGTCACCGGATCGACCACCGATGCGTCGTAGTCGAAAGCGGGATCGTCCGGAAGGATGGTGGTTTTGCGCCAGGTCCCGTTTTCGTCACTGGCGGGTTCCTTCAGGGTCGGCATGCCGTTGATGGTCGGCCCGTAATCGCTGTTGGCTGCAGCTGCCGTAAACGTAGCGTCTGAAGCGGCTTTCGGATCATCCCCGGCAGCGCAGGCCGATGTAAATAGAAGCGTGCCGGCGATGCCGGCCACTGTTAGGGACCGTGACAGCCTGGCCTGGATATTCCTCGACATATTAAATTTCCCCCATGGTTATGCCTTGAATGTTGAATTATTAAAGAGCGAAACAACAAGCCGTAACTTATCACGGCTATTCTCCGGTATTTACGGCTAGCGCTGTTCCCGCAGGGCGGCCGCGGCATCGGTGGCCGTGGTGCGGATACGGTACAGGCTGGACGTGGCCGTCATGTAAAGCGTCCGGCCGTCGGCACCGCCAAAGCAGACGTTGCTGACGGTCTCCGGCACCGAAATATGCTCGAGCAGTTCCCCCGCAGGGGAGAAGACACGGACGCCGTCCCCGCCGGAGGACCAGATGTTGCCGTCGGTGTCCACCCGGAAGCCGTCCGGCACGCCGGGCGCAACCCGGACGAACACCCGCCCGTTCTTCGCCTGGCGTCCCTCGACGACGTCGTAGGCCCGGATGGGGTTGCCCTCCGGCTGCGCCGGACCCGCGGGGGAGACGGACTCCTCGGCAGTGTCCGAAACGTACAGGACGGACTCATCCGGCGAGAACGCCAGGCCGTTGGGTGCCATGATGTCCGTGATGACGGCGGTGAGTTCCCTGCTGGCCGGGTCGAAGCGGAACACGTACCGGTCCCCGTATTCCAGTTCCCCGCCATGCCCCTCGGCCGGATTGTCGATGCCGTAGGAGGGATCGGAGAACCAGATGGTGCCGTCGGACTTCACCACGACGTCGTTGGGGGAATTGAAGCGCACCTCGCCGAAGCGGTCCACCAGCGTCTCCACGGCGCCGTCGCGGTCGCGTTCAATGGCCCGCCGCCCGTGCGAGCACTGGACCACCGCCCCGTCCGCGTCCAGGGCCCGGCCGTTGGTGAACTCCACATCGTGCCCGTAAACGCTCAGCTCGCCCGTGGTTTCGCTGTATTCCAGGATCCGGTTGGAACGCACATCGCTGTACCGCACGGCATTGCGCTGCGGAACCCAGGCGGGACCCTCCGCCCAGACAGCTCCGGTGCCCACCTTCTCGAGGATGGCGCCGTCTTCCAGCAGCGTTCCGGGGCGGGTATCCATAGGGGTTCTCCTAGCAGTGGGGATTTCGGGTCTGTGTCCTTTTATACGCCACCGGCGTACGGTGGCGGGGGCGAACCGAGGCGGATCGCCAGGTCGGCGCGGGTGCGGGAGGCCCGGACCAGCTCGGCATTGGGCTGGTCCACGTCCCGGACCCAGGCCGCGGCCGCGGCCGGGGTTTTGCCGAAGCGGATATGCCGTTCCAGCAGGCGGGAGTGCCGCTGCTCGTCGTCGTCGACGTACCAGACCTCGTCGCAGTGCGAGCGGACGTGCCGCCATTCCGGACGGTCCAGCAGCAGGTAGTTACCTTCCGTGAGGATGACGCGTGCGGCGGGGAATACCGGTATGTCGCCGGCCAGCGGCTGCTCCAGTGTCCGGTCAAAACCCGGCGCATAGACCACGGCCGTGCGGTCTGC
Source organism: Arthrobacter sp. Y3224198 (assembly GCF_059090025.1). NCBI lineage: Bacteria > Bacillati > Actinomycetota > Actinomycetes > Micrococcales > Micrococcaceae > Arthrobacter > Arthrobacter sp. Y3224198. The sequence goes on along the minus strand of NZ_JBNHFG010000017.1, from coordinate 13,787 downwards.
CCGCAGCCGGCCCAGAAGCGCCGCGTAACCGCCGGCATCAAAGGTTTCGGGGGCGCCCTTGCGCTCCAGCAGGCCCAGCCGTTGGAGCTCACGGTCCGAAAGGTGGAAGCCGTCCATGGGCACGTGGGCAAACCGGCGGTTTTCCGGGGGCTGGTGCTCCGGGTTCATCGCCTGCACCAAAGCCTCCACCAGGGTGGTTTTGCCTGCGCCGGGAGCACCGGCCACGCCGATCACCAGGGTTGTCCCGGCCTGGTCGGCCAAGGCCAGGACCCGGTCCTTCACCTGGGCCAAAGTTGTCAGTGCCACGGTTCTTCGCTCCTTCTGCCCGGCCGGCACCAGTCTATGACCAGGCCGGTGCCGGTTTCCCCCGGGACAATCGGCGGGGCGTCTCCTAGGCTGAGGTGCACGGCGTTTCGATGTCTGTTGCAAAGGAGGCGGCCATGGGCCGGAAACGTACGCTCTTGAGGGCAGCAGGGCAGGGCGCCCTGGCCGGTCTGGCAGGTGTGGCCGTAATGACCGCGGGCGAGAAGGTGGAACAGTCCGTAAGCCGGCGGCCCAACTCCTATGTGCCGGCCCGGACACTCCTGAGCCTGCTCGGCAGGCATCCGGCCCCGGACGCGCAGCCCGCTGCCTGGAACCACGCCATGCACTGGGGCACCGGGGCCGTGCTTGGTACCCTGCGCGGAATCTGGTCAGTCACGGGGATCCGCGGCCCCATGGCGAACACGACCTTTAGCGTGGTCCGGCTGGCGACGGACCAGACCCTGGAGAACGCCACCGGCATCGGGGCGCCGCCCACGTCATGGCCCCTGCCCGAAACGCTGGTGGATGTGTGGCACAAGGCGGTTTATGCCTGGACCACCGGAGTGGTTGCGGACGCGTGGATAGCGCCGGTTCTGGAGTCCAGACAGGGCACCACCAGCCACTGACCGGGCGAGGGGGGAGAGGAGCCGGGAGCGGCCTAAGCTGGAGGTGTTCCCTACCGGAGGAGAAATACGTTGTCCCTGCTGACCCCCTTGATCACCAGTGCCGGCCTCATCGGCGGCTACAAGACCGCCCGTGACACCGGCAACCGCCAGCTCGGCGGAGCCGTTCTGGCTGCAGCCGGCGCCGCAGCGTTTGCCCTGTGGAAGCGCGACGCCGGCACGGGCACGGCCGCGGCCCTGACCACCGGCTACGTTGCCGCATTCGGCCTGTCCCACCCGCTGGCCAAGAAGATGGGCGCCTGGCCCTCCGTCTTCACCGTGACCGGCGCCGTGGCCCTGGCCTCGCTGGTCTTCGGCCGCAAGCGCTGAATCTCCCTGGCTGCCGGGCGGGGACAGCGGTCCCGGCCCGGCCTTGCCGGCGGCGGGCCCCGGGCGGCAAAAAGCCGGGGCAGTGCGGGAATCATCGGCCCGGCGTCGTCGTTATACCTGATGCGGGCGGAAGAAGGCCCGCAGCGGCAGCCGGGGCACCGGCGTCGGATTGGTAATTCAATACGGGGATGATCGGTTTCGACGATGTTGTTTGTGCCAGGGGAAGCGGGCCGAGAACGCAGAGTTATCTCGTTAACGCTCTCTGCAAAACAATAAGTGCCAAACCTATGCGCACTGACTTCGCTCTCGCTGCCTAAGCAGCCGGAGTAGTCCGTCAGCCCGGAGTCGCTCTCGCTCCGGATCCTGGCGTCGTTTAGAGGGCCACTGCTGAACGCCCCCGCCGTCGGGGTGTTCGGGACTTTTTGACGGCTGGGCCCGGATCAGCCACCTGTTTGCAGGATGGCTGGGGCCGAGAAAATCCGACGCATACTGCGCCCGGAGAAGCCCTGGCAAAACAACACCGGACGGGGGTTCGATTCCCCCCATCTCCACCACGCCAAAGGCCTGCCCCTGTAGGGGTGGGCCTTTCGCGTTTCCGGGGGCGCTGTGTTCCGGCACTAATCTGGTGAAGGAGAAACCGGTACCCGCGAAGGGACACCCATGCAGGCATTGACCATTACCCCCGGACAAAAGGACTCACTGGAACTGAGGGACTTGCCGGACCCGGGGCAGGGCAGCGTGCTGGTGGATGTGCTGGCCGTGGGCCTGTGCGCGACGGACCGCGAAGTGATTGCCGCTGAATTCGGCAGGGCACCGGAGGGGCACAAGCATCTGGTGATGGGCCACGAGAACCTGGGGCGCGTCGTTGAAGCCCCGGAAGATTCCGGACTGGCCGCCGGCGACCTGGTGGTGGGAATTGTCCGCCGTCCCTGTGCGGAGAACTGCCGGGCGTGCGCTGCCGGTGAGTGGGACATGTGCCTCACCGGCACCTACACCGAGCACGGCATCGAGGGCCTGGACGGCTTTGCCCGGGAACGCTGGCGCGGAGAGCCGGAGGACATGGTCAAGCTGGATCCCTCGCTGGAACGCGTGGGGGTGCTGCTCGAGCCGGCAACCATCCTGGCCAAGGCGTGGGAGCAGATCGAGCGGATCGGCAGCCGCGCCTATTTCCGCCCGCGCGTTGTTGCGGTCACGGGAGCCGGTCCGGTCGGCCTGCTGGCCGCCATGTTCGGCATCCAGCGCGGCCTGGAAGTACATATCTTCGACTTGGAGGACGACGGTCCCAAGGCCGCCCTGGCGAAGGAGCTGGGCGCCGTCTTCCACACCGACACCCTTGCCGACTCGGGCATCCTGGCCGGCATCATCATCGAATGTACCGGTGCCCCAGCCGTGATCCGGGAGGTGCTGAAGCACGGGGCGAAGAACTCCGTCACGTGCCTGACGGGTGTTTCGGAAACAGGCGGCGAGGCACCGGTGGACCTCGGGGCACTGAACCTGGGGCTCGTGATGGACAACCGGGTGGTGTTCGGCACCGTCAACGCCAACCGCCGGCACTATCTCAAGGCAGCCGCCGCACTGGCCAAGGCGGATACCGCGTGGCTGGACCAGATGATCACCCGCCGGGTGCCGCTGGCTGATTACGTGCAGGCCTTCGAAGAGCACGACGACGACGTCAAGGTGGTTTTGGATCTCGCCTAGGCAGGTGCAAATCCTGGGTTCTGCTGCCGGTTTGAGATTTTGCTGCCGGTTTGGGAAATCCCTCCGCTGCAAACCGGCAGGGATTTCCCAAACTGGCAGCCGTTTCCCAAAGTGGCAGCGTTTTGCCAAGGATTCCATCCATGGACGCAGCATTCGTGAGGTACCAACGACAGAGCTCAGCCGCCTAGGCAGGTTCCGCTGACTGTTTCTCCCACGCCGCTTGGGTGATAGACCGGAGGGACCACGGCCGCTGCGGCGGCCACGGCAACTCGCATTGGAGGACGCACATGGAGAAGGACACCGATTTTCCCGTCATTCCCGACGGTTCGGACGCCGACCGCGCCGACCAGTCGATTTCCGCGATTCCCGGTGCCGGCGACGCCGGACCCGCCGGGGAAATCCACCGGGACGGTTCTGAGGCGGACGGCGTGGAACAGGAAGTACCCGTGATCCCCGGTGCCGGCGACGCCGGGCCCGCCGGGGAAATCGACCGCGACGGTTCCGAGGCGGACATCCTGGAACAGAAGGCCGAGGTCCCGGTGGATGACGACGGCTATCCGCAGGGAGCCGGCGAGGACTAGCGCCGGCTCTGCGAGGCTAGGCCGCCCTCCGCCCCCGTAGAATGGACGGCGGCAACACGGCCTATGGAAGCAGCAGGAGCGGCGTGAATCTTTTCGACCCCGGGGCGGTCTTCGACGTCGTTGACCTGGCCGGCGTGCTGGCCAACGGGGTGCTCGGCGGCGCGGTGGCCCGCCAGTTGCGCATGGACCCGGTTGGTTTTATTGTCCTGGCCCTGAGCTCCGCGCTGGGCGGCGGCGTGCTCCGCGACACCCTGCTGCAGGCCGGCCAGCCCGTGGCACTGACCAACCCTGCCTATCTTTACACCGCCATTGCCGGGGCATTCATCGCCTACGCCATTGAACTCAAGGGCAAATGGGCCAACCGGTTCCTCATCGTGACGGACGCATTTGCGCTGGGATGCTGGGCGGCAACCGGTACCGCAAAGGCCCTGGCGACCGGACTGGAGTGGCTGCCGGCCATCCTGATCGGCTGCGTGACCGCGGTGGGCGGCGGCATGATCCGCGACATCGTGGTGGGGCGGGTCCCTGCCATTTTCGGCGGCAACACCCTGTACGCCACCGGAGCGCTGGTGGCTTCCGTGGAGATGGTGGTGCTCTACAGTATGGGCATGCAGAACCTGGGCATGGGCGTGGCGATCGGCACTTGCGCCGTACTGTGCATCGTGGCCCGGCGCCGCGGCTGGCGGCTGCCCGGACCGGGGGAGTTTACCGTCCGGCTGCCGCGGCGCACGCGGCCCGCGGACCGGGCCGCGGACCGGGCGGGCTGGCCCCGCCCGAAGCTGCGGAAGCCGCGTTTCCGCCGCGGGCAACTCCCGTACCCCGGGGGCCAGGAGGCCGACGGCGACGCCCCGGGAACGGATTCCGCCGGCCGCTAAAGTGCGCATTAGGGGTGTAAAACGTGTTTTGGGGCGGAAATAATCCCGGAAAAGACGGCTTTTGCAGTCCGCATTTCCGGGAGTAGCGTGGCAAATATGACTGCTTACAAAAGCGTAAATCCCGCCACCGGAGAGACCCTCCGGGAATTCCCCGAAGCCACCGACACGGAAATCGGGCAGGCCGTTACCGCCGCGCACGATGCATATGCGCGGTGGCGCACCGAACCGGTGGAAACCCGCAGCAAGGTCATCTCCCGGGTGGCCGAACTGTATCGGGAGCGTGCCGACGAACTGGCCGGGCTGATCGCCCTGGAAATGGGCAAGCCGCTGCGTGAGGCGAAGGGCGAGGTGGCCCTCTCCGCCAACATCTACGAGTACTACGCCACCGAGGGTCCCGGCTTTATGGCCGACGAGCAGCTCGATCCGAAAGGCGGCGGCACCGCCGTCGTCCGCACCCTGCCCGTAGGCGTGCTGCTGGGCATCATGCCCTGGAACTACCCGTACTACCAGGTGGCCCGCTTCGCCGGCCCGAACCTGATGCTCGGCAACACCGTCCTGCTTAAGCACGCGAACAACTGCCCGCAGTCCGCCCTGGCCATGGCGCGGATCTTCGCCGACGCCGGGGTGCCGGAGGGCGCCTACGTGAACCTGTTCGCCACCAACGGGCAGGCTGCAGACATCATCGCGGACCCGCGCGTCCAGGGTGTGTCCCTGACGGGCAGCGAGCGGGCGGGCGCCGCCGTCGCCGAGGTGGCCGGCCGGAACCTGAAGAAATACGTGCTGGAACTGGGCGGCAGCGACCCGTTCATTGTCCTGGACAGCCAGGACCTGGACGCCACGGTCAAGGCGGCCGTCGCCGGGCGCATGGGCAACGCGGGGCAGGCCTGCAACGCGGCCAAGCGGTTCATAGTGATGGACAACCTGTACGAGGACTTCGTGGAGAAGTTCACCGCACGCATGGCCGCCATGGAGCCCGGCGACCCGTTGGACCCGGCCACCCGGTTCGGGCCGCTTTCCTCGCAGGCTGCCGCGGACGGTCTGGTGGAACAGATCCGCGACGCCGTGGACCGGGGCGCAACGCTGCGCACTGGCGGCGGGCACATCGATGGGCCCGGAGCCTTTGTGCAGCCCACGGTCCTGACCGACGTCACCCCGGATATGCGGGCCTTCACCGAGGAACTGTTCGGCCCGGCCGCCGTGATCTACAAGGTCTCCAGCGCGGACGAAGCCGTGGAGCTGGCCAACAATTCACCGTTCGGCCTGGGCGGAACCGTGTTCAGCACGGATGAAGAACGGGCCATGGAGGTGGCGGACCGGCTGGAAAGCGGCATGGTCTGGATCAACGGCACCGCGGGTACGCAGCCGGATCTGCCCTTCGGCGGCGTCAAGCGCTCCGGCGTGGGCCGTGAACTGGGTCGCTATGGGATGGATGAGTTCGTGAACAAGAAACTGATCCGTACACCGGCTCCGCGGTAGCCGCAGTGGCGCTCAGGCTGCGCGGGTGTTTTCCTGCTCCAGGTTTTCCGGCTCGGTCCGGGAACCACCCGCGTGGCTGCTGGGTCCGTTGAACACGACGTAGCGGTAGGCGAAATAGCGGAAGATGTTGCCCAGCCCGATGCCCACGATGTTGCCCGAGATGTTGTCCGCGAACTGGCTGCGGAAGCCCAGCACATAGTGGGAGACGTAGAGGCAGCCCGTGGAGATGAGCAGTCCCACAAGGTTGGTCAGGGCGAAGAGCAGGGTTTCGCTGCGGATGCTGCGGGTGCGCAGCTTGCGGAACGTGATGTAGCGGCTGCCCAGCCAGGAGACGGTGGTCGCGGCCGCGACGGAGATGGTCTTGGCCAGAATCGGGTCGTCCTGCATCGCAGTGGAGGAGAGGATGTTGAACAGGCCTACGTCCACTACAAAGGCAACGGCACCTACGGCCGAAAACGAGCCCAGGCGCCGGGCGATTGCGCGCACCTTGTTGGTCTTTGCCATTCACGAAATCCGTTCAACGCGTTCGCAACGGGACGCAGCTTCCTGCCCGCGCCGGTGCATGAGCACGGTGAGAGCCTTTACCTTCGGATGATTGCACACCGTGCATCCGGCCGCAAAATCCGCATAAACGCAAGCGGAATCAGGGCAGTGTGACGGTAAAGACAGTGCCCTTCCCGGCTTCGCTTTCCATGGCGATGGTGCCGCCGTGTTCCTCCACAATGCGCTTGGTGATCACCAGGCCCAGCCCCACCCCGGGGATCTGCGCACGCCGCGCGGTGCCGGAACGGAAGAACTTGGTGAACACCTCGGCCTGCTCGGCCTCCGTCATGCCGATGCCGGAATCGGCCACCCGCAGGATGGTGCTGCCGGCCTCCGTGCGCCACGCGCTGACGGTGACCTGTCCGCCGTCGGGCGAGTACTTCACGGCGTTGGAAAGCAGGTTGTCCAGCACCTGGGAAAGGCGCTTCGGATCCGCCAACACCGGAAGGGTCTCAGGCACCTCGGCGACAATCTCCACGGCATTGATCTCGGCGCGCGGCGCGGCGGATGTAATGCAGGACCGGACCAGCTCGGCCATATCGGTGGCTTCGCGCTCAACGCTTGTGGAACCGGCGGCGGCGGAGAGAAGGTCCGACACCAGGTGCAGGAGCTTTTCCGAGTTGCGCTGGGCAACCTTCAGGGACGAGGCCACGTAGGAGGGGATGGCGTCCTCTTCATCAAGGGCCAGTTCCAGGTAACCCATGATGGAAGTCAGCGGCGTGCGCAGTTCGTGGGACACGTTCGCCACGAAATCGTCCTTCGCCGCCACGGCGTTAACCAGACCGGTCACATCGCTGTAGGCGATCACCGAGCCGCGGAAGGCGTCGTCGTCGCCCTTCATGGAACGGGCGGACACGCTCAGCGCCTTCTGTTCCTCACCCTCGCCGTACCAGACGAGCTGGTCCGAGAAGGACTGCCCGGCCGCAGCCCGCCGCACGGGGCGCTGCTCCAGCGGAACCGGCGTGGTGCGGTCGGGGCCGAAGATCAGCATCTCGCTTTCGGTGGGGCGCTTGGTAAAGTACGGCGCGGCCAGGCGCTCGTGGAAGCGCTGGCGGGAGTTGGTCAGGATGCGCCGGCCGTCCTCGTCGATGACCACCACACCCACCCGCACGGTGTCCAGGATGGTTTCCAGCATCGATTCCTTGCGCAGGCTCTCCAGCAGCGAGGCCTGCAGCACCACGTCCTTTTCCTGCAGGACCACGGCCTGGGCGGTGAGGCTGGCTTCGGCTTCCGCGCGGGCCGCCTCGGCGTCTTCTGCGGTGCGCAGGGCCGAAATCAGGTCCCGCTCATAGAGGCGCCGTTCGTGGGCATAGAAAGCGACGATCTGGTCCAGGGCGGGACGTTCGGCGGTGGCAGGCGTCCGGGTGGCGGAGAGCAGCACAGGGACCCGCTGGCCGTCAGCTCCCAGGAGATCGACGGCGAGCTCCGCGAACGACTCGTTCATTCCCAGCTGCGGCATGGCATGGGTGGTGTAGACAATCCGGTCCCCCACCGGCAGCAGTTTCAGGAGGCTGGTGCCGCACAGCTCCTCCATGGTTTTGCCTGTCCATTGGAGCACCACGGCGTTTGCGGAGACAATGGTGCCGTCCGCCAGCGTGAGGATATGTCCGGCCGGGGCGTTGTTGAACAGTTCCTCGTAGTTGAGCGGGAAAAGCCGGTCCACCACGGGCTACTTTGACTGCTGCAGGAAGCGGAGGATGATGGCCGCGGTTTCATCCGGCGCACTGACGTGCGGGAGGTGGCCGGTGGCCTCCATCTGGACCAGGGTGCTCTGCGGGATGCGGTCCTGCAGGTAGCGGCCCACGTGCGGCGGGCAGAGCAGATCGGCGGAGGCCTGCATGATCAGCGTGGGGACTGCGACCTGTGCCAGCAGGTGGCGGACGTCCGACAGGAACGCCACCCGGGCAAACTGACGGGCAATGGTGGGATTCACCCGGCAGAAACTGCCTTCGAGCTTGGCGCCCAGGGCGGGGGTCTCCGGATTGCCCATGATCACCGGTGCCATGTTGGCCGCCCAGACCAGGTAATTGGTGTCCAGGGAATCCAGCAGCTCATCGAGGTCGGCCCGGCTGAAACCACCTTCGTAGCCGTCCTCCGGGTAATCCATGTAGCTGGCGGAGGGAGCCACCAGGACAAGCCGGGCCAGGCGTGCCGGGGAGGAAGCGCCCGCAGCGATGGCCATCATGGCGCTGACGCTGTGGCCGACGAACGTGACGTCCTGCAGGTCCAGTTCCTCGCATAGTTCCAGGACGTCACGCACATAACCGTCGAGTGCGGAGTATTTCGCCGGGGTATATGCGGAGATATCGGAATTGCCGGCACCCACATGGTCGAAGAGCACTACTTTGTACTGGTCCGTGAAATGCGGCAGCACACCTTCCCACATGCCTTGGTCGCAGCCGAAGCCGTGGGCGAAAAGCAGCACCGGACCGTCGGCCCGTCCCAGAACACGGACGTTGTTCCGGGTGCGGATATCAGTTGTCATGTACTTCTGTGCCTGCTTTTCTTCTTCAGCCCTGCCCGCCATACCATGTGCGGATTCAACTGCACACTTTACAGGTTCCAAGCCGCGTTTAATGGCCGGCTTGGTTCCGTTCGGAAATCTCTTTAATGTGCCGCTCTACCGCGGATTCCTGTTGCTCAGGCCACTTGTTATCCGCCGCTTCCCGGGCAACCCGAATGGTGGCTATCCATCCCCACACCTTGGTCCTTTTTCCGACATAGCCGGGTCCGTACCAGCGTTCCTGCCCGGCATCGTTCGGCCGTACGTTTCCGGTTACCTCCAGGCCGCCCTCGGTGAAGATTTCCAGCCTGGTCAGGGCACGCACCAGCGGGACCAGCCCGGCGACGTCGCCGGCTTCCGGCGCCGTGCTGCCGTTCCACGGAAGCAGCGCGACAATAAAGTGCTTCCGGGCCCGGGGCTTTAGCTCCACCACCTGTAAACATGCCCAGGCGCCCGACGGCGACTGTACGGGAATGACGTCGCCGGCCTCGAGCGCGGTGGCCGTGCGCGGGGAAAAGGGAAAGGTGCGGGCAGGCATGCTGCCATGGTGGCACGGAGGCAAACACTTCGAATTACGCAAAACGCCGCAATCCCATCCTTTACCGCGGACTGCGGTCCTGGGCGCCTGTTCCTCAGTCGATGGCAAAACGGAGCTCGGATGCCCCGCCGTCGAACTGGGTGGCGGCAATCAGCCGCATTGGGGCAGTGGGGCCCGATACCGGCAGCAGCCGCCGGCCGCTGCCCAGGGCGACCGGCATGTAGGTCACCCACAGCTCATCCAGCAGTCCGGCGTCGGCAAACTGGGCCGCCACATTGCCGCCGCCCACCAGCCAGACGTTGCGTTCCCCGGCGGCCTGACGGGCTTGCTGCAGGACCGGACGAATGTCCCCGGCAGCGAATCGGATGTCCGCCTCCGGCGGTGCCGGGTCCTCCCGGCTGGTCAGCACCCAGCAGGGCTGGCGGTATTCCCACTTATCCGGTTCCTCGGCCCGGAGCCAGCGGTAGGTTTCCCCGCCCATGACCACCGCACCCACGCCGGCTATAAAGCGGTCATAGTGTGCCTGGAAAGCCTTGAACCCGAACTGCAGCAGCCAGTCCAGGTTGTTGTCGTCGGTCGCGATAAAGCCATCCAGGGACGAGGCGACGTAATAGATGACCTTGGGCATGCCGAAAGCCTACCGGTGCCGCGAATGCCGGGGCAGGGGACGGGTCCAAACCGGCCGGTGCCGGCGCGCTTCCCGCCCATCTGGGATAGGTTGTCAGTGATGCATCATAAGCAGCCTGACTATTTTCGGCTCCGGCCGGCGGAGTGCCTCCGGCGGGCGGAACGGGGAGGGAAAAACATGAGCGAGCGGCTCGTAGCGGACCTGATTGTTGAACGCCTGCAGGCCTGGAATGTGGAGCGGGTATTCGGCTACAGCGGAGACGGCATCAATACGGTGCTGGGTGCCATGCGCCGCAGCGGCAATCCAGAATTCGTCCAGGTCCGGCATGAGGAAAATGCCGCATTCATGGCCGTCGGGCACGCCAAGTACACCGGCGGCGTCGGAGTGGTGATGTCCACCCAGGGTCCCGGAGCCATCCACCTGCTCAACGGCCTGTATGACGCCCGGCTGGACGGGGTGCCCGTGGTGGCCATTGTGGGGCAGCAGTCGCGCAGCGTCCTCGGGTCCTCCTATATGCAGGAGGTGGACCTGATGAACCTCACCCGGGACGTGGCCTCGGCCTTCCGGCAGCAGATCAATTCCCCCGAGCAGGTGCCGCTGGTGCTGGACCGCGCCTTCAAGAAGGCGCTGGCCACCGGTACCCCCGCCGTCGTGATCATTCCGCATGACGTGCAGCAGGCCCCGGCACCGGAACTGGAACAGGAACACGGCATCCTGGCGACCGCCCCGGTGTTCCGGCCCGCCCGGATCACGCCCGCGGAAGCGGACATCAAGGCCGCTGCGGAGCTGATCAATGCCGGTTCGAAGGTGGCCCTGCTGGTGGGTCAGGGCGCGCGGAATGCCCGCGCGGAGGTCCACGAGCTGGCGGAGAAGATCGGCGCCGGCATCACCACCAGCCTGCTCGGCAAGCCGTACGTGGATGAAACCGCGCCGCTGGCCGCCGGGACCATGGGACATCTGGGCACCGCGTCCGCCGGGTACGTGCTGGAGCACTGCGACACCCTGCTGATCATCGGCTCCAATGACCCGTGGACCGAGTTCTACCCCGCGCCGGGCAGCGCACGGGCGGTGCAGATTGACCGGGACGCCTCGGCGATCGGCAACCGGTATCCGGTGGAGATCGGCATCACGGGCGACGCCGGACCTGCCCTGGAGGCGCTGATCCCGCTGCTGGAGGCCCGGCCGGACTCGCCGTGGCGGGGCAAGGTGGAGGAAAGCGTGCGCCGCTGGCATGAGCTGGCGCGGGTACGGGCCATGACGGAAGCGGATCCGGTGAACCCGGAGCGCGTGGTCTATGAACTGAACCGGCGGCTGCCGGACAACGCGCAGGTCGCGGTCGACGTCGGCAGTTCCGTGTACTGGTACGCCCGCCAGCTGCACCTGCCCGAAGGCGTGCCGGCGCACCTGTCCAGCACGCTCGCGAGCATGGGCTGCTCGGTGCCGTACGGCCTGGCGGCCAAGCTGGCAGCCCCAGACCGTCCCGTGGTGGCGCTCTCCGGTGACGGGGCCATGCAGATGGCCGGCGTGACCGAGCTGATCACCCTGAGCCGGCTCTGGCAGAAGTGGGCGGATCCGCGGTTCGTGATCTGCGTGCTGAACAACCGCGAATTGGCGGAGGTGACCTGGGAGCAGCGCGAAATGGAAGGCGATCCGCGGTTCGAAGACAGCCAGTCGCTGCCGGACTTCAAATACGCCGAGTACGCCAAGCTGCTGGGTCTGGAGAGCATCCGGGTGGAGGATCCGGAACTGCTGGGGGAGGCGTGGGACGTTGCGCTCGCCGCCAAGCGGCCGTTCCTGATTGAAGTGGTGACGGACCCCGCGGTTCCGCTGCTGCCGCCGTTCCCTGCCGGTGCGGCGCAGGCCGAAACCATGAAGGACGGGCTGGACCAGGAAGGAACGGCGGGTGAACACTCGCGTCGGCTGCTGGACACGTACTTGGCGCAGGAAGAGGGCCTGTACCAGGACCTCTGACGGTTCCGGATAACGGAACGGGCGCACCCGCCGGGGTGCGCCCGTTCCTCCTTTCGGCGGACCGGTCCTTGCCTGTCTGCGGTTAGGTGCGGGTGGGTGCGCCGAGTTCTACGGGTTCTTCGTCGTTGAGGTATGCGGATTCGGAGTGGGCGATCAGGTCGATGCCCTTGAGTTCGCTTTCCTCCGGGATGCGCAGGCCAATGGTCAGCTGCAGCACCTTGGCAATCAGCCAGGTTACCGCGAACGAGTACGCCAGCACCGCCAAGCAAGCCAGGGCCTGGATGCCCAGCAGGGAGAACCCGCCGCCGTAGAACAGGCCGCTGACGCCGTTGGGTGCCGCGCCGGTGGCGAACAGCCCGATCAGCAGGGTTCCCAGCAGACCGCCGACGGCGTGTACCGCCACCACGTCCAGGGAATCGTCAAACCCGAGCCGGAACTTCAGTTCGATGGCCAGCGAGCAGACCAGGCCGGCCACTGCACCAATTACTACCGCGCCAATCGGACTCACGGCACCGCAGGCAGGGGTGATGGCCACCAGCGCGGCGATCAGTCCCGACGCCGCGCCCAGGCTGGAGGAACGACCCAGCCGCATCCGTTCCATCAGTGCCCAGCCCAGCAGCCCGGCGGCGGCAGCCACGGCGGTGTTGAGGAAAACGACGGCGGCGGAGTGCCCGGCGCTCAGCGCGGACCCGGCGTTGAAGCCGTACCAGCCGATCCATAGCAGGCTGGCCCCCAGCAGGATCAGCGGCCGGCTGTGCGGCTGGCCGTGGGAGTGGGGCCAGCCCTTGCTGCGGCCCAGGACCAGGGCCAGCGCCAGGGCAGCGACGCCGGCGTTCAGGTGCACCGCCGTGCCGCCGGCAAAGTCGATGGCGCCCAGCCGGTTGGCAATCCAGCCGCCGACCACCGACCCGTCCTCGTTGTCGAAGGCGAACACCCAGTGCGCCACGGGGAAGTACACCAGCGTGGCCCAGAGCCCGGCGAAGACCATCCACGCGCCGAACTTCATCCGGCCGGCGGCGGAGCCTGCCACCAGGGCGGTGGTGACGCAGGCAAACATCAACTGGAACGCCGCGAACAGGGCCACCGGGATGGAAGCGGCCGGGTCCTCGGTGAGCACGCTGGACAGGCCAAGGAATTCCACCGGGTCTCCCAGCAGGCCCAACCCGCCGAGCGAGTTGCCGAAGGCCGCGGAATAGCCGTACAGCACCCAGAGGACGGCCACCAGGCTGGCCCCGCCAAAGCACATCATCATCATGTTCAGGATCCGCCGTGAACCCACCATGCCGCCGTAGAAAAAGGCAATGCCGGGGATCATCAGGCAGACCAGCGCGGAACTGGCCAGCAGCCAGGCCGTGTTTCCAGAGTCCATGGAGGTACTCCCGTTCAGGTCGGACGCCCGTTGTGCATCTGCGGCGGGAATGCCCCGGGCAGCAGCCGGGCGGAGGATGAGGGACGGATCAGCCCCCGAAACTGATCGGCACCCCGGTACCGGCGGTGCTCGTTCCAGAATGGAGCGGTGATGTTACGGGCGGGAGCGCCTGCAGGTTAGCGCTGTGTTAACGCCCACTGGGCGTCTGCTGGGAGCTTGCTGGGTGGGCCGGGCGCGCGCCGACGGCGGCGGGCTAGGCCTACAGCTCGGTAGTCACCACCGCCGGACAGACGGTTGAGAGCTACCAGGT